>NZ_JBFBAD010000125.1:0-28863 GCF_040682075.1 Actinoplanes sp. NPDC051411
GCGGCGTACATGACGCCGACCGACATCCAGGCCCGGATCAAGCGGCTGGCCAGGCAGTACCCGGCGCTCGTCGACGTGATCAACCTGCCGAACAAGACCCAGGGCTACCGGCGTACGGCGGTCGCGTACCTCGGCGACCCCAACGCGGCCGCGGTGGTCGTCGAGTCGATCAAGTTCGGCGATCAGGGGATGAACGGGGTCCAGGTCAAGACGGTCGATCCGGGCGCGCCGAACAAGCCGCTGGCCGCGACCTACAAGGACCGCGTGCTGACCGTCAGGCTGGCGACCGACAACGCCGGCAAGACCATCAGCACGACCGACGACGTGGCCGCGTTCATCACGGCCAGATATCCGCAGACCTTCAGCGCCTTCGTCGAATCGGGCTCGGCCGGTCTGCCGATGCCGGTGGTCGCCCCGGTACGCCTCGACGACGGCCTCAAGGGCACCGAGGTGTCGAAGAAGCCGTGGACCGTGCAGGCGCTCCGGATCGGCAAGGTGCGCGACGGCTCGAAGATCGGCGTCCTCGCGTACTCCCAGGAGCACGCCCGTGAGTGGGCGACCCCGCTGGTCACGCTCGAGTTCGCCGAGCGGCTGCTGGCCAACTACAACACCGACCCGGCGACCCGGCAGATGGTCGACAACACCGACATCTTCGTGATCCCGACGGTCAACCCGGACGGCGCCAACTACACCTTCAACGACTACAACTTCCAGCGGAAGAACCTCGACAACCACTGCACCGGGGTCAACCGCGACCCGAAGAACCGCGACCGCTGGGGCGTCGACGTCAACCGCAACTACACCGTCGGCTCGTTCTTCGACGGCTACGTCGGCGGCGGCAGCAACTGCCTCGGCGAAACCTATTCGGGTACCGGCGAGCTGTCCGAGTCGGAGAGCAGGAACGTGATCGCCCTCGCCTCGGCCCACTCCAACATCAAGTTCGCGATGAACGTGCACAGCTACGGCGGGTACTTCATGTGGCCGCCCGGCTCGTACAAGGCGGACGGCCGGATCACGCTGCCCCGCCCGTCGATCGACGAGCAGAAGTTCTATCTCGACAGCGCCCGCCGCATCGTGGGCGCGATCGCGTCCGAGCGGGGCACGGTCACCTGGCCGTCCTACACCGGGCCGGTCGCCGACGTGCTCTATTCCGCGGCCGGCAACTCGGCCGACGAGCTCTACTACGAGCTCGGCATCGACGCGTGGGACTTCGAGATCGGTAACGACGTCTGGAACGACGCCACCCAGGAGTGGGACGGCGTCGGCTTCCAGCCGCCGTGGGACGAGGCACACTCCGAGGCGCTGGAGTATGCGAGCGGCCTGACCGAACTGGTTCGG
The DNA here is from genome assembly GCF_040682075.1 of Actinoplanes sp. NPDC051411. Lineage (NCBI taxonomy): Bacteria > Bacillati > Actinomycetota > Actinomycetes > Micromonosporales > Micromonosporaceae > Actinoplanes > Actinoplanes sp. NPDC051411. Next base: position 1,339 of record NZ_JBFBAD010000125.1, read on the forward strand.
GTGGCCGACGACAGCGCGGCCGCCGCGCAGTAGTAGTCAGGAAATCTCGTCGAACTGACCGTGCTGGCCGCCGGCCGGCACGGTCAGTGACCGCGGGTGCGGTAGTGGTGGACGATCAGCGTGACCGCGAAGGCCAGCGCGACCGCGCCGAACGCCGAGCCGGCGAACGGGCTCCCGCCGGCCGACGAGACGACCGCGTTGGCGGCGGCGCCGAGGACCAGCCCCAGCCACAGGATCGGGCGCAGCACGCCGCGCCGGGTCCCGGTCTTCTCACCGATGCTGTACTGGTCGTTCATGGCTGCCTCCAGGGCGTCGTCTGATGTGCCTCGAACGCTATTCAGCCCGGCCGCCGGGGCCCATCCCGCAGGCTCGACAACCCGGGTACAGCCAGCACTACTTTTCGGTCCGTGCCCTGACGCCGGGCCCGGACGTGGCCTATCGTCACCGCATGTCTTGGCTGCGTGCGCGGGTCCGCGTCCTGGTCGGCGCGCTCGAGCACCTGGCCGGCGGGCTCGGCACGGCGGCGCTCGCGTTCGGCGTCCTGCTCTGGGCGCTGGTCGTCGCCCTCGCGTCGCCGGCCGGGGTCGGCCTGCCGCTGGCGCATCCCGCGCTGCGCGGGCTGCGTGCGGTCGCCGACCGCGAGCGCGCCCGGCTCACCCGCTGGGGTCCGGCGGTGCTCGCGCCGGGCCCGGTTCCCGGCGGCCTCCGGGCCGCGATTCAAGACCCTTTCGTACGCCGTGAGCTCGCCTGGCTGCCCCTCCACGGCCTCCTCGGCTTCCTGGTCGGCGTCTTCGGCCTGGCCCTCCCGCTGTACGCCGTGCAGGACCTCACGTTCCCCCTCTGGTACCGCTTCGTGGACCCCGACCAGGGCCGCCCCAGCTTCGTCCTGTGGCGCGTCGACAGCCTCGCCGACGCCCTGTGGGTGGCCGTGCTCGGTCTCGGCTGGCTGGTCGCCACGGTCGCGGCCGTCCCGCTGCTGGCCCGCGTCCAGGCCGCGCCCGGCCGCCGGCTGCTCTCCCCGCCGCCCGGCATCGACCTCTCGCTGCGGGTCGCCGAGCTGACCGCCACCCGCGCCGCCGCCCTCGACGCGCACGCGGTCGAGCTGCGGCGCATCGAGCGCTCCCTGCACGACGGCACGCAGAATCGTCTGGTCGCGGTCACCGTGCTGCTCGGCGCCGCCCGCCGGGCCCGGCAACGTGATCCGGCGCGGGCCGACGAGATCCTCGGCCAGGCTCAGGACGCCGCCGAGCAGGCGCTGGGCGAACTGCGTACGGTGGTGCGCGGAATCCTGCCGCCGGTGCTCGACGACCGCGGGCTGTCCGGGGCGCTCGACGGCCTGGCCGCGAGCTGTGCCGTGCCGTGCCGGGTCGTCGTCGACGTTTCGGTCCGGTGCGCGGCCTCGGTCGAGGCCACGGCCTATTTCGTGGTCGCCGAGGCGCTGACCAACGTGGTCAAGCACAGCGGCGCGAGCGAGGTGACGGTCGCCGTGCGGCGCGAGCGCGAGCGGCTGGTGGTCGTGGTCGACGACGACGGGCGGGGCGGCGCCGACGAGGCGCGGGGTTCCGGGCTCACCGGCATCCGCCGGCGGGTCGAGGCGTTCGACGGCCGGCTGACGCTGACCAGCCCGCCGGGCGGGCCGACGAGGATGTGGGTGGAGCTGCCGTGCGGATCGTGATCGCCGAGGACGACGCGCTGCTGCGGGCCGGCCTGGCGCTGCTGCTGCGGGCCGAGGGGCTCGATGTCGTGGCGGCGGCGGGCAATCCGGCCGAGTTCCTGGCCGCCGTCGACGAACACGGGCCCGACGTGGCCATTGTGGACGTTCGGATGCCGCCCACCCACACCGACGAGGGCATCGTGGCGGCGGTCGAGGCCCGGCGGCGGCGGCCCGGGCTGGCGGTGCTGGTGCTCTCGGCGTACGTCGAGCAGGCCTTCGCCAACGACCTGCTCTCGTCCGGGGCGGCCGGCCTGGGCTATCTGCTGAAGGAGCGGGTCGGCCGGGTCGAGGAGTTCCTCGCCGCGCTCGAGCGGGTGGCCGGCGGCGGCACCGCGATCGACCCCGAGGTGGTCGGCCAGCTGCTGGCCCGCAACCGCCCCGACGACGGCCTGAGCGAGCTGTCGCCGCGCGAGCTCGAAGTGCTGGCGCTGATGGCCGAGGGGCTGGGCAACACGGCGATCTCGGAGCGCCTGTTCGTCACCGAGGGCGCGGTGCACAAGCACATCCGCAGCATCTTCGCCAAGCTGCACCTGGCGCCCGACGACCGGGCCGACCGCCGCGTCACCGCCGTGCTGCGCTACCTGGAGAAGTAGAGCCTGCTCTACCCGAGATGTAAAGCCTGCGGGATGGTTGCCGATCCCCGTCCTCAATAGCGTTCTCCGTGCGCGCACCGAACACCCGACGACACGGAGGACACGATGTCCGTCTCCACGAAACCCCTGCTCGCCACCGCGGTACGCGTCGAGAAACTCACCCGGGCCTACGGCCCGGTCGTCGCGCTCGACGCCGTCGACGCCACCTTCGACCGGGGCACCTTCACCGCGGTCATGGGCCCGTCCGGCTCCGGCAAGAGCACGCTGCTGCAGACCGCGGCCGGCCTCGACCGGCCGAGTTCCGGCCGCGTGTTCCTCGGCGACACCGACCTGTCCCGCCTCTCCGAGACCCGGCTGACCAGGCTGCGCCGCGGCCGCATCGGCTTCGTCTTCCAGGCGTTCAACCTGATCGGCGCCCTCACCGTGGAGGAGAACATCGTCCTCCCGCTGCGCCTGTCCGGCGCCCGGCCCGACCGGGCCTGGCTGACCGCGGTGGTCGACCGGGTCGGCCTGGGGGATCGGCTGCACCACCGGCCGGCCCAGCTGTCCGGCGGCCAGCAGCAGCGGGTGGCGATCGCCCGCGCGCTGGCCGGCCGCCCCGAGGTCATCTTCTGCGACGAGCCGACCGGCGCGCTCGACTCGCGAACCGCGGCCGACGTGCTCGCCCTGCTGCGGGCGGTCGTCGACGAGCACGGGCAGACGGCGAACCATTTTCAACCTGACATCGGCCGAACAGGCTCCCGGCCGTTGGCGGCTGCCGGGCAGGGCCGTCCTCGCCACGTTGAAAAAAGTTCGGTCGTCATGGTCACCCACGACCCGGTCGCCGCGTCCTACGCCGACCGGGTGCTGATCCTGGCCGACGGCCGCATCGTCGGCGACCTGCCCCAGCCCGGCGCGGCCCGCATCGCCGAGCACCTCGCCTCGCTCGACCGGAGGATGACGCCGTGACCGCGCTCGCCACCAAGCTGCTGCGCCACCGGGCCGGCCCGTCGGCCGCCACGTTCCTCGCGCTCGCCGTCGGGGTGCTGATCCTGGTCGCGATGGGCACGCTCGTCGAGTCGGGCCTGCGTTTCCGGCCCCAGCCCGAGCTCTACCGCTCGGCCGACCTCGTCGTGGCCCAGCGCGACGTCAGCTACACCAGCAGGGATTTCGGCGGCGACACGACGACCACGACGGTCACGCTGCCCGACGGCGGCACGGTCGGCGCCGGGCTGGTCGACCGCATCCGCCGGGTGCCGGGGGTCGCGCTGGCCGCCGGCGACGACCGGATCATCGTCGACTCGCCCTCGGCGGTCGGTCACGGCCTTTCCGCGTACGCCCTCACCGGCCGCGCGACAAGCGCGGGTGGCCCGCCGAAGGCCGACGACGAGGTCCTGGCCGACATCCGGCTCGGCCTCGCCCCGGGCCGCCGGGTCGACCTGACGGTCGCGGGAGTCCACCGCTCCTATGTGGTCAGTGGGACCGCCGACACGGGCACCGCCCAACTGTTCTTCACCGACGCCCAGGCCGCCCGGCTCTCCGCACACCCGGGCCGGTTCGACGCGATCGGCGTGCTCGCCGCACCGGGCGCCGACATCACCGACGGGGTCCGGCGAATCGCCTCGGCGGCGGGTGCCAGGACGTACGCGGGTGGACAGCGCGGCGCCGCCGAGCAGTCGGCCGGCCTGCTCGCCAAGAGCCTCCTGGTCGAGGCCGGCTCCGCCTTCGGCGGTTACGTGGTCATGCTGATCGTCTTCGTGGTGGCCGGCACGATCGGCCTTTCGGTGCGGCACCGTCGCCGCGATCTGGCCCTGCTGCGGGCGGTCGCCGCCACACCCGGCCAGCTCCGGCGCATGCTGATGGCCGAGACCGCGCTGCTCGCCCTGGCCGCCTCGGCGGTCGGCGTGCCGTCCGGCCTGGTCGCGGCCCGGTGGGTGCACGGCCAGATGATCGACCGCGGCTTCGTCCCGGCCGGCTTCCCGCTCGCCGCCGGCTGGCTCGCCGCCCTGGCCGCGGTCGTGCTCACCTTGCTCGTGGCGGTGCTCGCGGCCCTGATCGCCGGCCGCCGCATCACCCGCATCAGGCCGGTCGAGGCCCTCGGCGAGGCGGCCGTGGAACCGAAGCGGAGCGGCCGGGTACGCCTCACCTTCGGCCTGATCACCATGACCGGGGCGGGCACCGCGGGCGGCTTCACGGCGGCCGCCGGCGGGTCCTCGGCGGCCCTGGCCGGCGCGGTCGGCATGCTCTACCTGTTCGTGACCGCGGTCGCCCTGCTCGCCCCGTGGATCAACGCGTTCGCCGCCCGGCTGCTCGCCCCGGTGCTGTCCCGGCTCTGGCAGTCCAGCGGCTACCTGGCGGGGAAGAACCTGCGCGCGAACGCCCAGGGCATGGCGACCGTGCTGACCGCGCTGGTGCTGTCGGTCGGCTTCGGCGGCTCGGTCTGGTTCCTGCAGAACAACCTCGAACGCCAGACCACCACCCAGGCCCGGGCGGGCACCCTCGCCGACCGCGTGGTCCTCGGCACGGGCGGCGACGCCGCGGACCAGATCCGCACGCTCGACGGCGTGGCCGCCGCCACCGGCATCCGCCACACGTCGGTGGTGGTCACTTCCTTCGGCGGCATCGAAACCGCGACGGCCGAGGCCGTCGACCCGGCCGGCCTCACCTCGACCGTCGACCTCGGCCCGGCATCGGGCCGCCTGGACGACCTCCGCCAGCCCGGCACGGTGGCCGTGTCGGCCATGCAGGCCTCGTCGTCGGGCTGGCACGTGGGGGACAAGGCCCACCTGTGGCTGGGCGACGGCACGCCGGCCGACCTCACGGTCGTGGCCATCTACCGCCGGGGCCTCGGTTTCGCCGACGTCACCCTCTCGAAGCAGACCACCGCCGGCCACCTCCCCCGCGACGCCGACGACGAGATCCTGGTCCGCACCACTCCCGCTCCCGGTGCTGGTGCCTCCCTGGCGGCCTGGAGCGCCGCCCACCCGGGCACGACGGTGGTCGATGCCGCCGCCCGCACCCAGAAGATCGGCACCGACCTGGCGATCGGCGCCTGGCTCAACAAGATGCTGATCGGCGTCATGGTCGGCTACGCCGCCCTGGCCGCCGCCACGACGATGGTGATGGCCGCCCTGGCCCGCCGCCGCGAACTGGCCCTGCTGCGGTTGGTCGGCGTCACCCGCCGCCAGATCCGCCGCATGGTCAACGCCGAACAGGCCGGCCTCCTCGGGGTGTCCGTCCTCATCGGAGCGTCGATCGCGGCGCTCACGCTGGGCTCCATCATGCGGGCGCTGACCGGCAGCCCGATCCCGTACGTGCCGGCGACGGGAGCCGTCGCCGTCCTGGGCGGCGCGACGCTCCTGGCCCTGGTCACCACGATCTGGCCGGTCCGGCGCCTGCTCCGCACCCCACCGACCGAGAACATCGGCATCAAGGATTAGGACCTGCCCTGGGTGGAACGAGCGCCGCCGTCGCGCCCGTGCGTGCCCGATAGATTTCCGGCACGGCTGAATTGGTGGCCCGCTCGGCGGACGCGGCCGGCTCGTCCGTGCCGGCCCGGGTTCGGCGACCGCGGCGGCAGCACCCACGGATCTGTCGCCGCATCCTCCGTTCCGGGCCACGCCGTTGTCCCGTCGGCCAAGCCGTCCGTGCCGTCAACCGACGCGGGACGGCTGCCTGGTCGGCACCTGGCGGATGACGTCGATGCCGATCATCAACCACCACTTCGAGGGTGTCGATGCCCGGTTCGGCAGCTCCGGTGGGGTGATCACGGCACATCTGCACCGAGACCTCGCTCACCACCTACGGCGCCGAGAAGGTCTCCACGCGGAGCTTCCGCCGGCTCAGCCCGGAACGCGGAGCTACGGGAAGAGATACAGCTCGGGCGCGACCGCCAACTCGACGGCCTGCTCGGCGGAGAGGACGGGTTCCGGTCGAGTCGCGACCGGAGCCTGACCGTTCACCGCCTGCCGATCGGTGTTCGAAACCTGCACGTCGATCTCGCTGTGCCCCCGGAAGACCTGGACGACGAAATTGCGCGGCGACTCGGCCGGGGTGCCGTCCGCCTCGGTGCCCAGCAGCACGGTTTCCCCGTCCGGCCCCCTCTGGACGGTGCATTTCGCCGTCTTGTCGCCCCGGCAGTCGCTTTCGGCCTGGACGGCCGCCGACCGGTCCACCACCCCGACCGTGACCGTCAGGTCACCGGTTCCCTCGGCGTCGCGGATCAGGGCCAGCGCGTCCACCCGGTTGCCCCACGGCGGTTCACCACCGTGGGTGAACCCCTGCAACGGCCCGGCCGGCACCCCCGGCACCGGGGCGTATTTCGCGGCCGGGAGCAATCGGGGCACCTCTTCGGTGAGGTAGCAGGTCAGGCTCGTGGCAGCCCAGTCCACCAGGTCGGGCGCCAGGGGCCGATCGGCCGCGATCACCCCGGGCGGGCGCGGACCGGGCCGGACCGGGCACGGGTCGGCCGCCGCGAAGTCGGTACCGCCGGAGGACGCCACCACCACGCCTGCCCCGGCCATCGCGGCCACGAGCCCCGCCCCCGCGAGGACGGCCAGCCGCCGGGTCCGGCGCGACCGGCGTCCGGCCGCCAGGACCGCGTCGGCGGTCAGCCCCATCACGGGCTCGCCGTCCCGCACGTACACGTGCAGAGCGCGCCGCACTTCCGCTTCCTGCATCGCCTACTCCTTCGTGAGCGCGGCGCCGTCGAGCGCCCCGCGCATGGACTGGATGGCTCGCGCGGTCTGGCTCTTCACCGTGCCCTCGCTGATCCCGAGCAGAGTGGCTACCTCGGCCACCGGCAGATCCTCCAGGTACCGCAGCACCACAGCGGCCCGTTGCCGCGGCCCCAGACCGGCCAGTGCACGATGCACCGCCAGCCTCGCGGTCGGGTCGGCACCGCCCGTCGCCCGCTCGGGTGGGTCGGCCATCAGCGACTCACGCCGCCGGGCCCGCCGGTGCGTCAGGAACGCGTTGACCACGATCTGCCGGGCGTAGGCGTCCACCGATTCCTCGCGGATGCCGGGCCAGCGCCGGTACAACCGTACGAAGGTGAGCTGCACGAGATCCTCCGCGGTGTGCCAGTCACCGCACAGCGAATAGGCGAGCCGGCGCAGCGGTTGCGCTCGGACCCGGAAATATTCGACGAACTGATCTTCCCAGTCGGCTCGGACCACTACGCCCCCTTCCGTTCCCACCCCATCTACTCCGCAGCCGGCCAAAAGGTTGCACGCTCCGGCCAAGCGTGAAGGAACTAGCCATCGACTACTACCGTTGGCGAGTGCGGAGCGCGTTCAGCGCCGATCATCACGTCGTGCCGATGAGGAAGGCCGGGGAGTTGCCCAGCGATCCTGAAGAGCTCCTGCAGTCCTTCGAGGCGCGCGTAGCAGCGCAGACTCAGCGGGCGTTGACGTTGAGCGCCGCGCTGGAGGCAGCCGAGGTCACCGCCCGGTCCGAGGGCGGCGAGGTGACGGTCACGGTCAATTCGGCGGGCGGCCTGGCCGATCTCGAGTTCCATGCCGAGTCGGACAAGCTCTCGCGGCCGGAGCTGGCGCGGCTCGTCCTGTCCACGTCCCATCGCGCCCAGGCCAAGCTGGCGTCCCGGGTGGCCGAGCTGACGGCAAACCTGTACGGATCCGACTCCGGCACCGGCGCATTGATCACCGATGCCTACCGTAACCGCTACCCGCAGTCGGAGGAGGAGCACTGATGGTGATCAAGATCCCCAGTGACGAGGTGCGGCGGCACGCGGCCGATGTGGACGAGATCGCGCGCATGCTCGACGAAGCGCGCACCGCGGCATCACACATCCGGGCGTCCGGCGGCGCCTACGGGCCTCTGGTCGGACCGCTGTTCACCAACCTCTATCTGAATCCGCACGGCGACGAGGCGATCGCCTCGTACCGCGGGGCGGTGGACGGCGTGCACGCTCTCGCCGAACTGCTGAGGGCGATGGCCGACGAGTTCGATCGCGGCGACGAGCGGGCCGAGGGCCGGATGCGGGGCCCGCGATGAGCGACGCGGCGGCGATCTCGCGGGCGGATCTCATCGCACCCGAAGCGGCGGCCAGGTGGTACGAGGGCGCCGGCATCGTCGAGGCAGCCGCCGGTGCCGTCGACGGATTCCGCAACGAAGACTTTCTCACCGGCTTCGGCAACACCGCCGTGGTCGGACTGAGCACCCTCGGCGCGATCATGGATCCGTTCCAGGCGATCTTCGCGGCCGGGGTCGGCTGGCTGATGGAGCACGTCGACTGCCTGCGCGAGCCGCTCGACTGGCTGGCCGGCGACCCGAAGGAGATCGAGGGCCACGCCGCCACCTGGCAAAACCTCCGGCAGCGCACGTACGACGCGGCCGAATACCTCGCGAGCCAGGTGCAGGCCGCCACCTCGGGCTGGGACTCCGAGGCGGTGACCGCGTACCGGAAGAAGGCGTCCGGCATGGCCGGGGACGCCGTGGCCCTGGGTGCGGTCGCCGACGCGATGGCCGAGGCCACGCTCATCGCGGGCTCCGTCGTCGGCGTCGTCCGCAACACCGTGCGCGACCTGATCGCCGAGGTCGTCGGAGCCGCCGTCTCCAAGGCCCTGCAGGCCCTTCTGGTGGTGACGATCCCCAAGGTCATCGCCGAGATCGCGCTCATGGTGGCCGAGTACACCGGAAAGATCATGAGGGTGTTGCGCCGGCTCACCGCGGCGATCGACAAGCTGGGCGGCAAGTTCCCGGCCCTTTCCGCCGTCTGTACCCAGGTGTCGAAGAAGATGGACGACGTCGTCTCCGAAACCAGCTACGGGTCGCTGTTCCTCAACTCGTCCAAAGTGCACGCGGCGGACAGCTACGTCATCGACAGCGAGGGCCCGCTGGCGGCCTTCAAACACGCGTTCGGCACCATGAGCCAGGGCGACGCCGTCGTCTACGGGGCCAAGACGCAGATCGCCGCCGACGCCGTGCGCGAGGGGCTGAAGATGAACAGCATTCAGAACGGCACCACCACGCGCGACACGCTGAGCCACGGAAAAGAACCGACACCGCCCGGCATCGACCTTCCGCTCTAGGCACCGCACCTTCCCGGGAGAGAGGTGAGCGATGAGTTCCGATCACGGCCGCGCGGCCGAGCGGCGCCGCCGCATGGACGAGCTGCTCGCCGAGGCCGAGACGAACGTGCGGCGCACCCGGGCGGACAGGAATGCGCCTCAAGACCCGGCGACAAGCGGCGATGGCCGGCGCGGCACATGGTGGGGAAGCCTGCTCGGCGTCCTGATCCTGCTCGCCATCTCCGCCGTCCTGCTGGGCACCGCGGAGACCGTCGCACGGTTCAGCCGACCGGATTACAACGACGCCCGCGACCACGGCACCGCCACCGTGGAGCAATGTCAGCGCCGCGGGCCGATCACCATCAAGGGCTTCGGGTACTACAACCGGTGCACGGTGAAGGTCACCTGGGACGGCGGCCTGAAGTCCCGGATCGATCTCGACAAGCCGGGCTTCCTGCCGGGTGCGAAGCCCGGCGACACCTTCAAGATCGGCGAAAACCAGGGGAGCCGCGGCAGCGTCGGCTACTCCCGTCCCGACCTGCCCTCTCGCGGTTGGGTCGCCTGGATGGCCGGCCTGATCGCCCTGGTCGGCATCCTTCCTCTGTTCGCCGTGATCTATTACTTGAAGTCAGTCGTCAAAAACATCGTCAAGCGCCGCTGACCACAGTTCGGTGAGCTCCGGTCATGACTGCCGGGTCGGCCGTGGGTCGTGCACGGATCGGGCGCCCGGCCGCTGCTTGATCACCGCGCGGGCCCGGAGCCCGCCTTCGTCACGGGATGCGCACAAGCCGCGGCCGGCCGGCCGGTCCGGAAGGCGGGGACCGCGCCGGCCGACGAGAGCGCGAACGCGACCAGGCCGAGGACGAGCAGCCGGCGGCGCCCGAACCGATCACCCAGCCCGGCCTCGGCGGCCAGCTCTCAATACTGGAAGGCGCTGACCAGTTGTTTCAGGCCGGTGGACATGCGGGTGACTTCGGCGGTGGCCTGCTGGGTCTGGATGACACCCTCGCTGGTGATGCGGGCCGATTCGGCGACGCCGGTGATGTTCTGGGCGATGTCGCCGGTGCCGGTGGCGGCCTCGGTGACGTTGCGGTTCATCTCTCCCGTGGTGGCGGTCTGTTCCTCGACCGCCGAGGCGATGGTGGTCTGGAAGTCGCTGATCCGGGCGATCACCGTCGTGATCTGCTCGATCGCGGTGACGGCGCCGTTGGTGTCGGCCTGGATCGTCTCGACCCGGCGGGAGATGTCCTCGGTCGCCCGGGCCGTTTCCTGGGCGAGGTCCTTGACTTCGGAGGCCACCACGGCGAAGCCCTTGCCGGCCTCGCCGGCGCGGGCGGCCTCGATGGTGGCGTTCAAGGCGAGCAGGTTGGTCTGTTCGGCGATCGCGGTGATCACCTTGATGACGTTGCCGATCTCGGCCGAGGATTCGCCCAGCTTGTTCATCGTGGCCGAGGTGCTGGAGGCCAGGTCGACCGCCTCGCTGGCGACCTTGGCCGCTTCGGCCGCGTTCTGGGAGATCTCCCGGATCGCCGCGCCCATTTCCTCGCTGCCGGCCGAGACCGAGTCGACGCTGCGGGAGATCTCTTCGGCCGCGGCGGAGACGGTCTGTGCCTGCGCGCTGGTCTCCTCGGCCGAGGCGGCGATCTGCATGGCCACATTGGACATCTCCTCGGCGGCGCCGGCCAGCGAGCCCGCGGATCCGTCGATCGTCGAGACGGTCTCCCGCAGCCGGACCATCGCGCTGTCCAGGGCCTGACCCATCTGGCCCGGTTCGTCGCGGGAGGTCAGCGCCGCGGTCCGGGTCAGATCACCGCCGGCCAGGCCGGCGCACACCTCCCGGATCCGCCCCAGGGACCGTACGATCTGGCGGGCCACCAGCAGGCCCACGCCCAGCGCCAGCGCCAGTCCGACGACGAGCAGCACGATCGAGGTCAGCCGGCTGGACACGTACCCGGAGTGCGCCGACGCGGCGGACGTGGCGGCGGCTTTCTGCTCGGCGGTTCGCAGGGTGTTCAGATCCTGGAAGACCTTGGCGATGCGGGGGTCGATCTCGCTGGTCCGGGTCTTGAGCCACGACACCCGGTCGCCGCGTCTGCTGGCCGGGATCTGCGTGTTCTCGGCGATGTCCACGTACTGCGTCCACAGTGTTTTGATGTCTGTCAGCACAGCCGGGTCGGCCGCCGTGGCGTCGGCCTGGTAGGCGGGCAGCGCGGCGTCAACCGAGGCGACATCAGCTTTGAAGGCGTCCTCCGCCGCCGCCAGCGATGCCCGGTCCTGGACGATGAAGTGCAGGGTCAGGTCCAGGCGGGCCTGCAGCATGGCCGCGCGGAGGTCACCGAGGGCGGACACGCTCGCCACATTGCCGCTGTAGATGCGCTGCGCCGAACTGCTGGACCGGCTCAGAGCGACCAGCCCGGTCAGCCCGACGGCCAGCGCCACGAGCCCGGCCACCGCCACGGCCGCGAGAATCTTCGTGCTGACCCGGAGGTCCGCGAAGGAGAACCGGCGTGCGGCGTCTCCGCTCATCGTCGTGCTCGCATTCTGTGGCGGTGAGGTCGAGTACGCCAAGGCTAGATCGGGACCGCTGAAATTCCGCCACTTTCGGAGAAATGCCGGGTTCGCGCCGGCCGGAACCCGGCCGGCGCGAACATCGGGTCGATCAGTTCTGCGGCGGCGTGTCTCCCTTTCCGCTGCCCCACTTCAGGTTCGGGGTGGTGCTCAGGCTGTACGACAGGTGCGCCCCCGAGGTGACCGCCCTGGCCGGCAGCCACGCCTTGGTGGTCGAGCGGCCATCGACCTTCAAACCCTTGATGTAGTGCTCGGTGTCGGTCGACGGGGCGTCGATCACCAGGTGGTGGCCGGTGCCCAGCCGTACGTCGGCGTGCGGGAAGAGCGGCGTCGTCAGCGCCAGCTCGGCCCGGGTCGGGACGGTCGGGTAGAGGCCGAGGGCCGAGAGGACGTACCAGGCGCTCATCGTGCCCGCGTCGTCGTTGCCCGGGATACCGCCGGTGGTGTCGTTCCACTTCGTGTCGGTGATCGCCTTGACCGTCTCCTGGGTCTTGTAGGCGGCACCGAGGTAGTTGTAGACGTACGGCGTCTGGATGTCCGGCTCGTTGGTGGCGTCGAACCGGGTGCCCTTGGTGGCGCTCAGGTCGAACGTGCCGTCCGGGTTGCGGAAGAACGCGTCCAGCCGCTTGACCGCGGTGGCGTTGCCGCCCATCTTCTGGGCCAGCGTCGTCACGTCGGAGTAGACCATCCAGGTGTATTGCGCGCTCGTGCCCTCGACGAAGCCGGTCCCGGTCGACGGGGTGAAGCCGGCGGCCCAGGTGCCGTCGCGGAAGTGGTCGCGGGCCCAGCCGGTGAAGGCGTAGGACGGGTCGGTCGGCGGCGGCGAGGTCACCGTCGGGTCGGCCAGCTCCAGCTCGCCCACCTGCACGATGTCGGCGCCGCCGTTCTTCGAGACGTTGAACCGGTAGTAGCTGAACGCCTGCGGGTCGGCGACGGTGTAGGACACCGTCTGGCCGCGCTGGGCGAAGGTCTGCCCGGTCCGGGTGTCGACGGTCGTCCAGTCGGTGCCGTTGTTCGAGCCCTGCAGCTGCCAGTCGGCCGGGTCACGCGTCGGCTCGTCGTTGCCCGACGTCACCGCGTACGAGGAAACCGTGAGCGGCGTGTCCAGCTGGGCCGCCACCCAGCCGGTGGTGGCGAAGGTGAGCCACTTCGTGCCTTTGTCGCCGTCGAACAGCTGGGCCTTGCCCTCGTTGGGCGCGTTCTCGCCGCTTGCCGTGATCGCGGTGATGTGGCCGCGGATGTTGTGCTCCAGGCCGGTGTCGGCCGCGGCGTCGGGATCGAACACGTTGCGCCAGTTGTGCGACCGGGCCAGGAACGTGTTGTAGGTCGAACGGGAGCCGAGGGCAAGCGCCAACTGCGCGATGCCGTAGTCGGCGGCCGAGTCCTCGAGGGTCTCGGCGGCGCCGCCCCAGCAGTGGCAGTCGTCGGCCGGCACGTAACCGAGCGACATGTAGTCCTGCAGCGAGGGCCGCTCGCCGAAGCATTCCACGTTGCAGCCCTTGTCGCTCGAGTCGTTCTCGGTCGGCACGGTCGCGGCGTGGATCAGCGACTTGAGGGCGCCGCGGGCGTCGAAGTCGCGGGCGCCGAAGGCGTACATCGCGGCGATCGCGGCCGCCGACGGGTCGCCCGACATGACCGAGGTCTTGCCGTTCTCCAGCAGCCAGCGGTCCCACTCGCCGCCGCGCTGGGTGGCGTAGTTGAACAGCGACTGCGCATAGTCACTGGCCTGTCGGGGGTCGAGCATCGCCAGCAGTTGCACCTGGGCGCGGTACTGGTCCCAGCCGGAGAACGTGCCGTACTGGGCGCGTTGCCGTCCGGAGACCCGGTGGATCTTGTCGTCGGCGCCGTAGTAGCGGCCGTCGACGTCGCTGGTCAGGGTCGGCTCGAGCGACGAGTGGTAGAGCGCGGTGTAGAACGTCGTCCGCTGGGCGGGGGTGCCGCCCCCGATGCGGATCTTGCTGAGCCGGGCGTTCCAGGCGGCCGCGGCCTGCGCCTTGACGGTGTCGAAACTCAGCCGGGTCGGCGATTCCACGGCCAGATTGCGCTCGGCGCCGGCTTGATCCGCGTACGAGATGGCCACGCGCATGGTGACGGCGGTCGTCCCGGGCGCGAAGGTGACGTACCCGCCGGAGCCCTTGCCGGCGACCGGCCGCCCGGAGGCGTAGCCGCTGCCCCCGGAGGCGTCCGTGCTGGACGGCGTGACCGTGGCGTCCTTCCAGGTTCCGTCGGTGGTGAACGGCTGGTCGAGCTTCGCCACGAAGTGCAGCGTGTAGTACGGGTGGGAATTGTCGGTGCTCTGCGGCCCGCAGAAGTTGCCGGCGCTGACCGAACCGGTGATCGTCCGGGTCGCCGGATCGATGTGGACGGTCGCGTCCGAACTGCCGGTCTCCGACAGCGACGTCCGGAACAGCAGGCTGGCCGGCTTGTCGGCGGGGAAGGTGAACCTGCCCAGGCCCGTACGGTCGGTGACCGTGAGTTCGGCGCCCGCGCCGGAGTCCAGACCGACCTTGTAGTAGCCCGGCGAAGCCACCTCGTTGGCGTGCGAGAACGTGCTGGCATAGACCGCGTCGGTGGCGTCGCTGGTCGGCGAGGTGGTGACGTCACCGACGTACGGCATGATCGGGATGTCGCCGTTGGCGCCGGAGCAGCCCACGCCGCTGAGGTGGGTGAGGCTGAGCCCGCGGATCCTGGTCGCCGTGTACTGGTAACCGCCCGGGGCCGGGGTCGAGATCTGGTTGCCCTTGGAGGTCTGCGGGCTCCAGGCGATCATGCCGAACGGCCGCACCGCGCCCGGGTAGGTGTTGCCGAGATTGGTCGAGCCGATGAGTGGGTTCACGTAGGAGACCGGGTCCGACATCATCGGCGCCGGCCCGGCAGCCTGCGCCGCGGCACCGATCGGGATGGTGACGGCCACCCCGGCGATCGCGGCGAGGACACGAGTTGGAAGCATCCGAGTCCTTTCCTGACAACGTTGTCAGGACAGCATTCATCGACCCACTGGCATGTGTCAATGATGTTGCGCGGTTGTTAGACGGTCAGACCGTTCCGCCTGGACCGGCGGACCGCGCTTGCCGGCGAGCCGCCGCTACTTCGGCTCAGTCCTCGGGCACCTCGGCCACCTCGGCCAACTCGTCAACCGGATCGCCTTCGTGCACGAGGATGTTCCGGGCGGCGTACCGCCGGACGTTCCCGTGATGCACCGGATGGCCCGCTCGGAGAGCCCGTCCAGGAACGTCAGCGAAGCCGTCACGGGCGCGAGGCTACCGGTCCACTCCCGAGATCTCGCCGCATCAGCACGCGTTTGCCGTCCGGGGGAGCGGCCCGGTTGAAGCCGCAGGCCCGGAACGTGCTTTCGAACCCCACATAGCCGTCGCCGCCCGACGTCTTCATCCCGTCGGCCCGGGGCGCCCCGAACACCGCGGTCGCACCGTGTTGCCCGGCCAGCTCGACCGCTGCCTCGAGCAGCGACCGGCTCAGCCCGCCGTGCCGGGCCTGCCGCCGGATGTAGAAGCAGGTCACCGCCCACGCCGACGGGTCGCCGCCGCGCCACGCGCGGGCTACTTCGAGCCGCGGGTACCACTCGCGGGCGCCGATCGCGCACCACCCGACCGGCGCGCCGTCGTCGGCGTACGCCAGGACCCCGGCCGGCGCCGGCGCCGACTCCGCGAACCGTTCGAAGCACTCCCGGCTCCGCCCGGCTTTCCAGACTTCGGTCAGGGCGGGTTCCCGCAGCAGGAACCACGTGCAGTGACAGTTCCGGGTCACCGCGGTCGTGTCGAACAGCGCGGCGAGGTCGTCGAACCGCGAAGGTGTGAGCGGGTGAACGTCCATCCGACGAAACTAGCGTGCTACGGATAGATCATGGACTCCGCTCTCGTTCTCGGCGCCGGAGGAATCACCGGCATCGCCTGGCAACTCGGACTGATCACCGGCTTGCGGGCGGCCGGCGCGGACCTGACCGGGGCCGACCTGTTCGTCGGCACCTCGGCCGGTTCGGTCACCGGCACACTGCTCGCGGCCGGTGTCGACCCGGTCGACGCGCAGCGCCTGGAGGCGCGACTGGGCGAGTCCGACCCGCCGATCCGGCCCGACTGGGCGCGCGGGTCGGAGGCGTTCGCGATCCTCAACGACGAGGGGCGCGAGCCGGCGTCGATCCGGGCCGCGGTCGGCGAGCTGGCCCTGGCCGCCGAGGTGATCGACGAGGAGCCGTACGTCGCCGCGCTGGCCCGGCGCCTGCCGGTGCACGAGTGGCCGGCGCATCCGCTGAAGATCGCCGCGGTGCGGGCGGAGACCGGCGAGCCGGTGACCTGGGATCACACATCTGAGGTGCCGCTCGACCGCGCCGTCGCGGCGAGCTGTGCCGTCCCGTGCATCTTCCCGCCGGTGACGATCGGCGGAAGCCGGTATGTCGACGGCGGAGTGCGTTCCGGCACCAATGCCGACCTCGCCACCGGCGCCGCGCGAATTGTCGTGCTGGCTCCGCTCGCCCCCGTCCGGATGCGGGGCGCTCCGGCGTCCGAGATCGACGCGCTGCGGCGCGGCTCGAAGGTCGCCCTGGTCGGGCCGGACGAGGAGGCGCTCGACGCGCTCGGGCCGAACGTGTTCGACACCAGCCGGTGGGAGCCGGCGATCGAGGCGGCGGTCCGGCAGGGACACCGGGAGGCGGCGCGGATAAAAGCGATTTGGGAGAGCTGATTCGGTTGACTTCGACGGGTTAGCCCCACGTTGTCGATTCGCGGTTTTTGCGCCGTGCCGGCCTGCTCGGTGCCGGCACCGCCGCCGTCGCCGCCGGCGCGTTCGCCGAGCCCGGCCTGGCGCTGGCGCACGACGACGACGCCCCGTCCGGCCGCTCGTGGGCCGGCCGTTCGTGCACCCGGGCCGGAACGAGGTCGCCGTCCTCAAGGAGTTCGAGAACTCGTTCGACGGCGTGGTCAGGAACGCCAACGACTCGACCCCGGCCAACGAGGCGCTCGCCGTCGCCGGCATCGGCTTCCTGGCCGACGCGGCCACCAGCAAGCGGGTGCACGACGCGCTGTTCCTCGCCAACCACCCGGCCCGCAAGGGCATCGACTCGCCGCACGGCTCTGGTCGCCTGCACCCACTTCGTGCCGGGCCCGCGGGCCCGCGTCGTGATCACTCTCGCCGGCGTCGACCTCACGGTCTTCCCGGCGCCCGAGCAGAGCGAGGCCGCCGAGGCGGCCGTGAAAACCACCTCGACGGTCACTCCGGGCGGCCGGTGCTCTTTCCGGGCGTACGCGACCGGACCGGCACGATGCCGGTCGCCGAGCTGCTGGCGATCAGTGCCATCGACGACGTCCGGGTGATCGGCGGGCCGCCGGCCACCCCGTCGGCTCTGATCGACACCCGCGACTTCGTACGCCCGCAGTGGGAGCACGGCCGCCTGGTCCTGATCGCCACGCCCGCCCCGGGCGGCCACATCGCGCCGTTCGAGGTCCCCACCCGACCCCCTGCTGCGCCAATCACTGACGCCGCGCCTCCCAGAGCACGATCGTGGCGCCGGCCGGGTCCTCGATGACAGTGAGCGACCCGACCGGCAGTTCGGTGCGCCCGCGGACGAGCGTGGCGCCGAGCGCGACCGCCCGCCCGGTCGCCTGGTCGAGGTCGTCGACCGGCGCGTAGGGCACCCACTGCGGCCGGCGGGCGTCGTCCGGGGCCAGCGGCGTGAAGCCGGCCCACGGCGCGCCGCCGTCGGTCAGCATCGGCATCGGCCCGTCGGCCGCGACCCAGCCGAACAGCTGGGCATAGAAGGCCCGCGACGCCGCCACGTCGGGCGTGCGCAGGTCGAAGAAGACGAACGGGACAGCCATGATGCTCCTTCTCGCTTCCGGTTTAGGACGGTCGACCTAAAACATAGGACAGTCGTCCTGACGGCGATAGGGTGGTGCTCGTGATTTCGACCGGCGAGCTGTCGCCCAACCAGTTGCGCAAGCGGGAGCAGATCGTCGAGGCGGCGCGGAAGGTGCTGGCCACCGAGGGCCTGGCCGCCTGCTCGGTGCGGGCGGTCGCCGATGCCAGCCCGCTCACCAAGAGCGCGATCCACTACTACTTCGCCGATCTCAACGAGCTGGTCGACGCCGCGATGGCCGGGCACATCGAGGCGTTCCTGACCCGGGTGCGCGCGGCCGCGGCCCGGGGGAGCGACCCGGCCGAGCGCTTCTGGGCCGCGATCGAGGCCTACCTCGGCACCTTCGACGAGAACCCGGCCGCCGCCCTGCTCTGGTACGACTACTGGATCGACGCCGCCCGCAAGGGCCGCCTGGAGCCGGTCGACCGCATGAACCGCGAGGTCGTCGCCATGCTCACCGAGCTGCTCGAGGCCGTTCCGGTGCCCGGCGCCGCGGTCCGCGCCGAGGCCGTCTTCTCCGCCCTGCTCGGCCTGGTCGTCCAGCAGTCCGTGCGACGCCGCCCGCCGGAGGAGATCAGAGAGCTGATCCGGCTCGGCGCGGGCCTGCCCGGCCGGTGAAGCCGGCGGCACCGGCTCGGCGCGGGCCGTCCGGACCGGTGAAGCCGGCGGCATCGGCTCAGCGCGCGCCGGCCGGGCCGACAAGGTCGGCGGTGCGGTCGGACGCTTCCGGAGACCTAAACCGCGCATCGCACCCGCCGATGGAGGCTGTATGGATGCCGCGGGAGCGATCGGGGTGCTGGCGCCGTTCGTCGGCGGCACCTACTACGGCCGCCTGGTGGCCGGGGTGCAGGCCGCGGCCCGGGCCGCCGGGCGGCGGACGATCGCGATCCAGACGCTCGACGCCGCCGCCGACCTGACGGTCAACGGGGGCAACCCGGCCTTCGAGGCGCCCGTCGCCTGGGACCACATCGGCGGTTTCATCGCCTTCGCCGACGCGGTCGACCGCGACTACCTGCTCGCGCTCGAACGGGCCGGCAAGCCGGTGGTGCTCGTCGGCCACAGCGTTGCCGGGCTCGACCGACCGTCGGTGCTGGCCGACAACAGCGCCGGCATGCGCGCCGCGGTCACCCACCTCATTCGCGAGCACGGCTGCCGCCGGCTCGCCTTCACCGGATACCTCGCGGCCTCCGACATCCGGGAGCGCTTCGAGACGTACGCCGAGGTGCTGCGCGAGCACGGCCTCCAACCGGACGTGTTCCTGCCCGCCGTCAACAACGTGGAAAGCGGCATCACCTGGACCGCCCGGGACTTCCTGCGCGACGGCCGGCCGGACGCGCTGGTCGCCGCGACCGACCGCAACGCGATCGGCGCCCAGCGGGTCCTCGCCGAGTCCGGCCTGAGCTGCCCGGGCGACTACCAGCTGACCGGCTTCGACAACGTCGACCAGGCCAGCTTCGTACGCCCGGAGCTGGCCAGCATCGCCCAGCCGCTCGATGCCATGAGCCGTCTCGCCGTCGACCTGCTGCTGCGGGGCGGGGCGGGCATCCACCGCCTGCCGACCCGGTTCGTGCCCCGCACCTCGTGCGGTTGCACCGCGTTCGCGACCCGGCTGCCCGACCTGGCCGTGGCCGACCCCCGCGAGCGCCTGCTGCGCCGCCTGGCCGGGGTGGTGCCGGTCGGCTCGGACGCCGACGCCCTGCTCGCGGCGACGCTGGCCGCCGACGCGTTCGACGCCGCCGCGAGCGGCGACCCCACCGGCGTCGTCACCGCCGCCGACGAGCTGTACGCCCTGCTCGCGGCCGCCCCGACCCAGGAGACGCTGCGGGTGATCTGCCGCGCGGTCCAGGAGTACGCGCCGGCCGACGGCCCGGCCGCTCGCGCCGTGCAGGACGTCGTGCTGTTCCTCGGGCGCTCCTACCACCGGGTCCAGCTCGGCGACCAGCTGCACCTGCGCTCGCTGATCAGCGTCAACTACACGCTCGGGATGGCCCTGCTGCACCGCCGCGACGCCGACCCGCGGGACGCGTCGTGGCTGTCGATGACCCCGGCCACGGCCGGCTCGATCGCGCTCCGTGCCCCGTCGGGCGAGCTCGTGCGTACCGAAGGATGGCGCCGATTTCCCGGCGCGACCATCCCGGCCGGCCCGACCACCGTCGAGGCCTTTCCGCCCGCTGAGCTGGTCGCGGCCGCCGAGCCGGGGGAGACCGTCTTCGTCGTGCGGGCCAAGGTCGGCGACAGCGACCGCGGCTGGCTCGCCCTGGTCGACACCGTCGAACACCGGGTCGAGGACGGCCGGGAGCTGGTCAACCAGTGCGCGTCCCTGCTCACGGTGGCGCTCGACCTGCGCGACCAGGAGGCGCAGCTGCTGCGGGCCGCCCACTCGGACCGGCTGACCGGCCTGCCCAACCGCTCCTCGTTCACGGCGTCGCTGGAGGCGGCGGTCGGGCGCCCGGCCGCGCTGCTCTTCCTCGACCTGGACGGCTTCAAGCTGGTCAACGACACGCTCGGCCACCACGCCGGCGACCGGCTGCTGGTCTGCGTCGCCGAGCGGCTCGGCCAGTGCCTGCGGGCCGGCGACGTGGCGGCCCGGTTCGGCGGCGACGAGTTCCTGGTGCTGCTCGACGAGGTCGGGCCCGGCCCGGTGCTGGACGACCTGGTCACCCGGATCCGGTCGGCGATCTGTACGCCGTACCGCCTGGGCGACCGGACCGCCCAGGTCGGCGTCAGCATCGGCTGGGCCGACTGCGCGACCGGAACCTCGGCCGAGCAGCTGCTGCAGGACGCCGACACCGCGATGTACCGGGCCAAGGCGTTCCGCCCCGCCGCTTAATACCGGACGCCGGTGAGGCGTTCCGATTCGCGCCAGAGGGTGGCCCGCAGGCCGGCGTCGAGGGCGGCCGGGGGCAGCTTCACGAAGCCCGGCGAGCCGCCCAGCTCGAACGGGCCGGTGGGCGCGATGTAGGAGTCGGCGGTGGCGTCCGGGGTCGTCGCGGCGAACGTGATCGGGTCGGCGACGTATTCGAGGGGCTGGCCGACCGCGCGCATGATGACCCGCCCGAGCGCGTTGGTGACCCGGTTCGAGCCGTACTGCTGGATGTCGGTCGGCGCGGTGCCCGGGTGGACCGGGAGGCTCAGCACCGGGGCGTGGTGGTTGAGCTCGACCGCGAACAGGATGTTGGCCAGCTTGGAGTTGCCGTAGGCCCGCATCGGCGCGTAGTCGCGTTCGAGCTGCAGGTTGCCGGGCCGGATCGTCGCCGAGCGGGCGGACTGCGCGCTGACCGTGATCACCCGTTCCTTGAGCAGGGGCCGGAGCCGTCCGGTGAGCGCGAAGTGGCCGAGGTGGTTGGTGCCGAAGTGCTTCTCGAAGCCGTCGACGGTGAGCTCGCGGCGGGGGATGGCCATCACGCCGGCGCAGTTCACGAGCACGTCGATCGGCTGGCCGCGCTCGGTGAGGCGGCCGGCGAAGCGCTCCACCGAGGCCAGGTCGGCCAGGTCGAGCGGCAGCCACTCGGCGTCCGGGCCGATCGCGGCGACGGCTTGCCGGGCCTTCGTTTCGCCGCGGGCTCCGATGATCACCTGGGCGCCGTGGCGGGCGAACGCCTGGGCGGCGCGCAGGCCGATGCCGCCCGCCCCACCGGTGATGACGACCGTCCGGCCGGCCTGTGAGGGCATGCGGTCCGAGGTCCAGGTTCGCTGCGCCATCGGGATCTCCTTCTAGTTATTGGACGTTCATTCAATAGAAGCCGGCGTCGGTCGGTTTGTCAAATGAGCGTTCAATAACTAAGGTCGGGGCATGCGCGTCCGGGATCCCGAAAGCAAGAAACGCCAGCTCATCGAGGCCGCCCTGGCCGAGTTCGCCGCGCACGGCCTGGCCGGCGGGCGCATCGACGCGATCGCCCAGCGGGCCGGTTGCAGCAGTGGGCTGGTCTACACGTACTTCGGCAGCAAGGAAGGGCTGTTCGACGCCGTGCTGGGGTTCATCGCCACCTCGGCGGTCGAGGGCATCCCGATCACGGCCGACGACCTCCCGGGCTATGCCGAGAAGCTCCACCTGGCCGGCGAGGCCCATCCCGAGGTGACCCGGTTCGTCACCTGGTATCAGCTGGAGCGCGACCCGGCGGACGCCCCGCCGATGCCCGACGAGGCGGTCAAGCACAAGATCGACGTCGTCCGCGAGGCGCAGCAGCGTGGCCTCGTGCGCGACGACGTCGACCCGGCGGCGCTGGTGCTCGCGCTGCAGGCGGTCGCCCGCATGTGGGTCACCGAGCCGAAGCGGGTCCTCGACGCCGTCGACCCCGGCGGGAGTGAGGAGTTCCGGCGCCAGTCCGTCCGCGCGGCGGTGCGGGCCCTCACCACGGTTGGCTAGGTCTGGCGCTGGCGTTCGTGCTGGTCGAACGCAAGGCGGCGGAACCCGTCCTGCCCGTGTGGCTGTTCCGCAACCGGACCGTCGTGCTGGCCATCACCGCTGGCCTGGTCATCGGCGTCGGCCTGTACGCGTGCTCGACCTTCCTCAGCCAGTACTTCCAGCTCGCCCGGCGCAAAGTCGCCGCCCGCCGGGATCCTGGCCCTGCCGATGATCCTCGGGGTCGCCCTGGCCTCGACGCCGCGGCGTACGGGCTGCTCGCCCACCTCGCCGACCACGGCCCGCAGCGGCCCAGCGACCTGCCCGACGCCGAGGACGGCCGGGCCCACCGGCTCGCGCTGACCGGGGAGGGCCGGCGACGCCTGGCCGAGGCCCGCGACTCCCGCCGCGGCCGGCTGCGCGACCACCTCGCCAGCTGGCCGGACGACGACGTCCGCATGCTCGCCTCGCTGCTCGCCCGGTTCAACGCCGTCCCGCCGGCCGTCCCGGCCCGCGACGCCGAAAAGGCTTGACCCTGACGTAGCGTCAACCCGGCATGCTGTCGGCATGAGCGCGATCCGTGTGCAAGGCCTGGAGAAATCGTTCAAGGATCTGAAGGTGCTGCGCGGTGTCGACCTCGACGTGGCGCCGGGCACCATCTTCGCCCTGCTCGGCTCGAACGGGGCGGGCAAGACGACCGTGATACGAATTCTGTCCACACTGCTCAGGGCCGACGGCGGGACGGCCTCGGTCAACGGCTTCGACGTCGCGACCCAGGCCGCCGACGTCCGCGAGTCGATCAGCCTGACCGGGCAGTTCGCGGCGGTCGACGACATCCTCACCGGGCGGGAGAACCTGGTCATGGTCGCCCGCCTGCGGCACCTCAAGGAGCCCGGCCCGATCGCGGACACCCTGCTGAAGCGCTTCTCGCTGACCGAGGCGGGCGGCCGGCGGGTGGCGACGTATTCCGGGGGCATGCGCCGCCGCCTGGACATCGCGATGAGCCTGATCGGCGACCCGCCGGTGATCTTCCTCGACGAGCCGACGACCGGCCTCGACCCGGAGGGCCGCCTCGAGGTGTGGCAGGCGGTCAAGGAACTCGCCGCCGGCGGCACCACGGTGCTGCTCACCACGCAGTACCTCGACGAGGCGGAGCAACTCGCCGGCCGGATCGCGATCCTGCACGAGGGCCGCATCATCGTCGACGGCACCCTCGCCGAACTCAAGCAGCTCCTCCCGGCGGCCAAGGTCGAGTACGTCGAGAAGCAGCCCACCCTGGAGGACGTCTTCCTCGCCCTCGTCGGCCCGAACCGGGAGCAACGATGAACAAACACTTCCTCAGCGACACCGGCGTGCTGCTCGGACGCTCGCTGCGCCACATCGCCCGCAGCCCGGACACGATCATCACCACCGCGGTCATGCCGATCGCGCTTCTGCTGCTGTTCGTCTACGTCCTCGGCGGCGCGATCCAGACCGGCTCGGGCAAATACGTGAACTACCTGCTGCCGGGCATCCTGCTCATCACGATCGCCTCCGGGATCTCCTATACGGCGTACCGGCTCTTCCTCGATCTCCAGGGCGGCATCTTCGAACGGTTCCAGTCGATGCCGATCGCCCGGTCCTCGGTGCTCTGGGCGCACGTGCTGACCTCCCTGGTCGCCAACCTGATCTCGCTCGTGGTCGTCGTGCTCGTGGCCGTGGCGATGGGCTTCCGCTCTCCGGCGGGCGTGCTCGGGTGGCTGGCGGTGGCCGGCATCCTGGTGCTGTTCACGCTGGCGCTGACCTGGATCGCGGTGATCCCCGGCCTGACCGCGAAATCGATCGACGGCGCGAGCGCGTTCGCGTACCCGCTGATCTTCCTGCCGTTCATCAGCTCGGCCTTCGTGCCGACCGCGTCGATGCCCGGCCCGGTGCGCGCCTTCGCCGACAATCAGCCGGTGACCTCGATCGTCAACACGATCCGGCACCTGTTCACCGGGCAGCCGGTCGGCCACGGCATCTGGACGGCCCTGGCCTGGTGCGTCGGCATCCTCGTCGTCGCCTACCTGTTCGCCACCCTGGCCTACAAGCGCCGGATCTCGTGACCAAGCTGACGATCGGTGAGCTCGCCGCCTACGCCGGCGTCACGGTGCGGGCGGTGCGGCACTACCACCAGATCGGACTGCTGCCGGAGCCGGAGCGCGACGCCTCCGGCTACCGGCGGTACGGCGCGACCGCCGTCGTCGACCTCATCAAGATCCGCAGTCTCGCGGAGGCCGGTGTGCCGCTGTCCCAGATCGGCTCGCTGCTCGCGGCCGGGCCGGCGGCCTTCGCCGAGGCGATCCATCGGATCGACCAGGGCATATCCGAGGAGATCCAGCGACTGGAGCACAGCCGCAAGCAGATCGCCCAGCTCCTCACCGGGGACACCGCGGCGCTCCCGGCGTCGGTGACCGCCTACCTCGACCGGCTCCGCGAGATCGGCGTGTCCGAGCGCATGGTCCAGGCGGAACGCGACGGTTGGATCCTGGTCGCCGCCCATTGGCCCGACCGCGTCGACGACTGGATGCCCTCGAAGTTCGCCCTGCTCGAGGACCCTCGACTGGTGCGGCTCTACCTGATCCTGTCCGCGGCCCTCGACGCCGACACCGTCGACAGCGCGCTGCTGGGGGAGGCGGCCGACATCATGGTCGCCTTCGCCGAGGAGGCCGAGGCCGCCGGTCAGGCCATGACTCCGGAGGAGCTGCAGGACAGCGTGCCGTTCGAACTCCTCGACTCGCTGGTCCTCGAGTCCGACCCGCGGGCCGGGCGGATGCTCGACCTGATGCACGAGCGAGGCTGGACCGGGTGGATCCGGGCGGAACGCCTGCCGTAAACGGGGCAGCGCGCGGGAAGAGCCGTCCACTATGCTTCCCCGGCTTTTGATCCACGGGGAGGACTCTTCACTTTGTCTACTTCACTCATGCGCAAGCTCGGGGCCGCTGTCGCCGGCCTGTTCGTGGCGGCGGCCGTGCCCGCGGCCGCCGCGTCGGCCGCGCCGGTCACGCCCGAGCTCCAGTTCGCGCACGTCACGCTCACGCCGAACGACGGCAAGCAGCAGATCGTCGACTTCTGGGCCTACGAGCAGTCGTTCACGCTGCACGACGTGACCGCGGTCATCGACACCTCCCAGATGCCCGCCGGGGTCACCGCCGGCGTCTGGTTCCCGGAGATCGACAAGAACTGCAAGGACGCCACCGGCTCCATCACCTGCACGTTCGACACGCTGCCGTCGGACGAGGGCATGGCGTTCATCACCTTCGTCAACTACGTGTCGAAGGATGCCGAGGTCGGCGCCGAGGGCACGGCCAGCGTCAAGGTGACCAGCCGTGAGCTGGGCACGGTCACGCGGTCCACCAAGGTCACGGTGGCCGAGGGGGTCGACCTGGCGGTCGACCAGACCGATCAGGACACCCGGGTCAAGCCGGGTGGGACGGTCGCGGTGCCGTTGAGCGTACGCAACAACGGCGAAACGGCGATCACCGGCGTCGACGTGTTCTTCTTCATCGACCCGTGGTACGGCATGGCCAAGCACTACTCGAACTGCGTGTACGGCACGACCGCCGGCTACTGCCACTTCGACACCGAGCTGAAGGCGAACACGTCCTACGCCCTGTCCGAGGACATGGGCGTGAAGATCCGCGGCGACGTGCCGGCGCCCTCGACCATCGGCCAGACCTTCGACTGGTACACCCCGAACGACAACAGCGACAACATCGACCTGGTCAACGGGCAGAAGCCGAAGCACGGCACCGACGGCGCCCTGTCGCTGCGGGCGAAGCCGGCCGCGCTGGCGAAGTCTAAGCCGCAGACCGACATCTCCTCGCTCGGCCTCGACTACCAGACCGCGCTGTTCGAGGTCACCGGCACCCGGAACGGTGACGTGGCCGCCGTCGGCGCCCAGGTCAAGGGAGCGACCGGTGCGACCGTCACCGCCAAGGTCGGGGTCAGGAACCTCGGGCCGGCGTTCGAGTTCGGGTTCCCGAACCCGGCCGCCCAGGTCACGGTGACCGCCCCGGCCGGCACGACCGTGGTCTCGGTTCCGGACGGCTGTGTCAAGGCCGGCGCGGCGTACGAGTGCACCACGACGGCCAGCCCGCTCGACGTGAACGCGTCGGTGACCTGGCCGTTCAAGCTGCGCATCGACAAGTCGGGCACGCTGACCGGGTCGGTGGTGGCCAAGTCGTTCCAGCCCGACGTCACCAAGGACAATGACGCGGCCAAGCTGGTCGTGAACCCGCCCGCCGGGGTCGCTGACAGCGCCGGGCAGGGTGGCAATGACGGTGGTGGCCTGCCGATCACCGGCGCGCCGGCCGCGTGGATCGGGGGAGCGGGCGTACTGCTTCTCGGTGGCGGCGCCGCGGCGTACGTCATCTCCCGCCGCAAGCGGGCCCGCTTCGTCGCCTGACCCCGGGTTTGCCAGGCCGGCCGCGACGCGGCCGGCCTTTTCCGTTCCCAAGACTTGATTCATTCCAGAAAATGGAGAAGGATCGGCCGCGTGCCGACGCCGCCGGGGTACGAGAGTGTGCTGCGCGAGGCCGGGCTGCGCGTCACGCGTCCCCGTCTCGCGGTGCTCGGCGCTGTCCACGGCCACCCGCACGCCGACACCGACACGATCTACGGCGTGGCGCGGGCCGAGCTGGGGGAGGTCTCCCAGCAGGCGGTCTACGACGTCCTCCACGCGCTGACCGCCGCCCGCCTGGTGCGCCGCTTCGAGCCGACCGGCTCGGCCGCGCGCTACGAGGCGCGGGTCGGCGACCACCATCACCACCTGGTCTGCCGCGCCTGCGGCGACATCGTCGACGTCGATCACACGGCCGGCGACACCCGTTGCCTCACCCCGGCCGGCGGCGCGGGCTACGAGGTCGACGAGACCGAGGTCATTTTCTGGGGCAAGTGTGCCCGCTGTGTCGCGGCGTCCCCCGGACGCACGACGCCCGATTAGCGCAGGCTCGACAGAGCCGACCCGTAACAGGAGATAGGGAAGGACGACCGTGTCCGACGACAAAGACGTGACCGCGACGCCCAGCGAGAGCGAAAACCCGGCGATCAAGGCGCCCACCGCCAAGACGGGCGGCCGGCCGCACACCAACCGTGACTGGTGGCCCAACCAGCTCGACCTCTCGGTGCTGCACCGCCACTCGTCGAAGTCCAACCCGATGGGCGAGGCGTTCGACTACCGCGCCGAGTTCCAGAAGCTCGACGTCGACGCGCTGCGGCGCGACCTGGTCACGCTGATGACCGACTCGCAGTCGTGGTGGCCGGCCGACTGGGGCCACTACGGACCGCTGTTCATCCGCATGAGCTGGCACGCCGCCGGCACCTACCGCACCTTCGACGGCCGCGGCGGCGGCGGTCAGGGGCAGCAGCGCTTCGCGCCGCTCAACAGCTGGCCCGACAACGCCAGCCTCGAC
>NZ_JBFBAD010000126.1:0-28416 GCF_040682075.1 Actinoplanes sp. NPDC051411
TTTCGGGCTTCGACGTCCCCATCACGGGGGGCGACCCCTAAACCTGGCCCCGTGGTTTGGGCGGTGTGGGGGGGGGGGGCCGGGGCGATCCGCCCGGGCACGTCGTCGAGGAGCCGCATCACTCCACGTTAGAGGCAATCAGCCCCAGGGTGCGTGCACCACCCGGTCGACCCGCACGGTCAGCAGCACGCGCACCTGCGGCCGGCCGCTGTAGTTGGGGTAGGGCCCGCCGGTGTACTTGTGGGCGACCCGGTCGATGTGCTCGGCCGCGCCCTCGGTGTCGGTGCTGATCACGGTGCCGGCCAGCGAGTAGTAGTCGGCCGGGTCGTCGCGGTCGAGGATGCTCACGGCCACGCGCGGGTCGCGGGCGACGTTCTTGAGCTTCTGGAAGCCCCGCACGGTGTTGATCAGCACGTGCTTGCCGTCGGTGTCGACCCAGACCTCGGTCAGCTGCGGGGTGCCGTCGGGGTTGGTGGTCGCGATCAGGGCGGTGCTCGGCGCCCGCAGCATGGCCAGGAGCCGGTCGGGCAGATCAGACACGTTCGGTCCTCAAGATCGGGGCGAAGGCTCAGGGTACTCGTCGTGCCGGTGCAGCCACGACATCCCGTTGCCGTCCCCGTTTCCCGGCGGCTGCTCCCAGTCCTCCTGCCGGCCGAGCGCGGTCAGGTCGAGCCAGACGTAGGTGCCCATCAGCGGCTCGACGCCCCGCTCATAGGCCGAGTAGGTGTGATAGATCCGGTCGTCGGCCCGCAGGAACGCCGAGACACCCGGCATGTCGCCGGACCACCCGACCCAGCCGTCCTCGCCGCTGCGGTCGCGGAAGTTGTAGGAGCGGTGCGTGGCGTCGATGGTCACCCCGTAGTCGAGGTTGAAGGACGACTTCCCCGACGAGTACCACGTGATGTCGTCCCAGCCCATCCGGCGCCGGTACGCCTCCAGCCTGGCCAGCGGCGCCCGCGAGACCAGGGCCAGCGTCGTGTCCCGCGCGTGCAGGTGGGACTGGTGCCCCACGTTGTCGATGATGAAGGTGCACGACGGGCACCCCGCGTCCCAGGCCGGCTCGAACATGAAGTGGTAGACCAGCAGCTGGCGGCGCCCCTCGAACAGATCGGCCAGCCGGGCCGGCCCGCCCGTCCCGTCGAAGACGTAGTCCGCCGTCACCTCGACCATCGGCAGCGACCGCCGCTCGGCCGCCACCGCGTCCCGCAGCCGGGTCAGCTCCTTCTCCCGTTCCAGCAGCGCGCGCCGCGCCGCGAGCCATTCCTCCTGAGTGACAACTTCTGAAACCCTCATGACACCCCCTTACCCATAGAGTCGCCTCATGTCCCTTGACGTCGACCGCATCCGGTCCGAATATCCCGCCCTGACCGAGGGCTTCGTCCATTTCGACGGCGCCGGCGGCACCCAGCCGGCCGAGCCGGTGATCGCCGCCATCACCCGGGCGATGCGCACCGCCGTCTCCAACCGGGGCGCCGGCTTCGAGCCGGCCCGCCGCTCGGGCGAGATCGTGGCGAGCGCCCGGGCCGCGGTCGCCGACCTGGTCGGAGGCGACCCGGCGGGCGTCGTCTTCGGCCCCAGCGCCACCGCCCTGACCTATCTCGTCGCCCGCACGCTCAGCCAGGGCTGGAGTTCCCACGACGAGATCGTCGTCTCGCGGCTCGACCACGACGCCAACGTCCGGCCCTGGGTCCAGGCGGCCGAGCACGCCGGGGCCACGGTCCGCTGGGCCGACGTCGACGTCGCGACCGGCGCCCTGCCCACGGGGCAATACCGAGAGCTGATCAACGCCGACACCCGTCTGGTCGCGGTCACCGCGGCGAGCAATGCCAACGGGGCCATCCCGGCGGTCCGGCAGATCGCCGACCTCGCGCACGGCGCGGGCGCTCTGGTGTACGCGGATGGCGTGCACCGAACCGCACATCTGCCCGTCGACGTCGCCGCGCTGGGGGCCGACTTCTACGTGACCAGCGCCTACAAGTGGTCGGGGCCGCACTACGCGGCGGTCGTCGCCACGCCGGAGACGTGGGAGCCGCTCCACCCGGTCAAGCTGGTCCCGTCGCCGGCCGAGGCGCCCGACCGCTTCGAATACGGCACGCTCAGCTTCGAGCTGCTCGCGGGCATCACGGCCGCCGTCGACTATCTGGCCGGGCTGGCGCCCGCGGGGGACACCCGGCGCCAGAGGGTGACGGCGAGCATGACGGCCGTCGCGGCGTACGAGAAGGAGCTGGCGGCGAAGCTCGCCGCCGGCCTCGCCGAGATCGAGAGCGTGACCGTGGTGCCGGCCCCGGCCGACCGCTGCCCGACCCTCGCCTTCCGGGTCGCCGGGCAGAGCCCGGCCGAAACCGCGCGCATCCTCGGTGAACAGGGCATCTGCGTCTCCAACGGCGACTATTACGCGGTCGAGTTCTTCACCGCGGCCGGGCTCCGCGAGTCCGGTGGCGCCGTGCGGGCCAGCATCTACCACTACAACACCGCCGACGAGATCGACCGGCTGCTCGAGGCGGTCGGAAAACTTTAGGCGCGTTGTCGCATCCGGCGGTGCGCCGGTCGTCTTCCTGGTGACACGTCACTGCGACTGAGGAGACACGATGACCTCCGCGATTCCAGGCAACTACCGCCGGATCACCCCGTGCCTGGTGGTCAAGGGCTCAGTGCGGGCCCTCGAGTTCTACAGGTCCGCATGAACTTCCCGGCCCCCGACGGCACGGTCGCCCACGCCGAGATGGAGATCGGCGACTCGGTGGTGATCGTCGAGGAGGAGAACCGCCTGGCCGCGATGTACGGCTGAGGAGCTGCCGTGAAATACGTGCTGATGTTCGCCCAGACCGAGGAGTACGCCGTCGAGCTGGCCGCGCTCGACGAGCTCGAACGGGAGAAGGCCTACGACAAGGTGCGGGAGTGGTTCGCCGACCACCACGCGCAGATAACCCACCACTCCTACCTGATGCCGCCCGAGACCGCGACCACCCTCCGCCTCGACGGCGCCGAGCCGCTGGTCTCCGACGGCCCCTTCGTCGAGGGCAGGAAATCATCAGCGGCCTCGCCGAAATCGACGTAGCCGACCTCGACGAGGCGTTCCGGGTAGCCAAGCGGTGGCCGGCCTGCCCCCTGGTGGAGGTCCGCCCCTGGCCGGCCGATTCCGCCGGGGTCGGGGTTCGGGTTCGCTCGGCGAGGCCGCCGGGCTGGGTCGGGGTTCGCCGGCCGGCTGATTCCGCTGGGTTGGGCTCGCTCGGCGATGCCGCCGGGGTTGGGATCCGCTGGACGACTTCGCCGGGCTAGCCGGTCGGGGGCTTGCCGGGGGCGCCTACCCAGACCGGGGCCACCCTGCGCTTCGACGGCGCCGAGCCCCTTGCCTCGCCGGGGCACCTACCGAGGCCGGGGCCACCTTGCGCCTCGACGGCGCTGAGCCCCTAGCCTCGGAGGGCCCGCTCGTCGAGGGCAAGTAATTACCAGCGGCATCGCCGAAATCGGCGCAACCGACCTCGACGAGGCGCTCCGGGTGGCCAAGCGGTGGCCGGGCTGCCCGCAGGTGGAGATCCGCCCCCTCGCTGGCTGACCGCCGCCGGGCTGGGGTTCGCTCGGCGATGTCGCTGGGTTGGGTTCGTTGGGCGATGTCGCTGGGTTGGGTTCGTTGGGCGACGTCGCTGGGTTGGGTTCGTTGGGCGATGTCGCTGGGTTGGATTCGCTGGGCGGCGTCGCTGGGTTGGGGTCCGGTGGGACATGTCGCCGGGCTCGCCGGTCCGGGGCTCACCGGGCGGCGCCTACCGGGTCCTGCGGGGCGGAGTTGTCGGCCGGACGGCGTGTGACAGGTGGGGATTAGCGGGGTGGGGCTTGCTGGCTAGGGCTTGGCGGGCGGTTTGCCGGTTGACCTTGCTGGGCGGGGCTTGCTGGGCGGGCCTTGCCGGTTGCTTCCGCCGGGTGCGGCTTGCCCGAATGGGGCTTGCCGGTTGTTTCCGCCGGGTGCGGCTTGCCCGAATGGGGCTTGCCGGTTGTTTCGGCCGGGTGCGGCTTGCCCGAATGGGGCTTGCCGGTTGTTTCGGCCGGGTGCGGCTTGCCCGAATGGGGCTTGCCGGTTGGTTCCGTTGGGCGGCCCTGGCCGGTGTTGCCTCGCGGGCGGGGCAACACCTGGCCGCGAATTTGGCAGGTTGGGGAGTGAGTGTGGGCGGCTACCCGGGGCGGCGGTGAGGTGGTGCGGTCGTTGGAAGGTCGGGGTGGCGCGCCGGCTGGGGATGAGCTGGCTCGTGTGGTGCGTGATCACGCGGGGCGGCTGGCGGCGGCGCTTGTGCCGTTGGTTGGCGACTTCTCGGCGGCCGAGGATCTGGTGCAGGATGCGGTCGAGGCGGCGCTCACCCACTGGCCGGTCGAGGGCATCCCGGAGCGGCCGGACGCCTGGCTCTACACCATGGCGCGGCGGCGCGGGCTCGACACGCTGCGGCGGGCCGGGCTCTACCGCGCCAAGCTCGCCCTGGTGCCGCTGCCGAGTGCGCCCGAGCCCGACGACCGGCTGCGGCTGATCTTCACCTGCTGCCACCCGGCGCTGCCGCGGGCGGCCCAGGTCGCGCTCACGTTGCGGGCTGACGACCGAGCAGATCGCGCGGGCCTTCCTGGTGCCGGAGACCACGGTCGGGCGGCGGATCACCCGGGCCAAGCGCAAGATCAGCGAGGCGGGGATTCCCTACCGGGTGCCGTCGCCGGACGAGCTCGGCGAGCGTCTGGCCGAGATCCTGGCGGTGATCTATCTGCTCTTCAACGAGGGGTACGGCGGGTCGGACCGCCGAGCCGACGACGCCGAGTTCCTGGCGTCGCTGCTGCACGGGCTGGTGCCGGCGGAGCCTGAGGTCGCGGGGCTGCTGGCGCTGATCCGGTTGCACCGGCCCCGGGCGGCGGCCCGCTTCTCGGCGGCCGGCGAAATCATCCAGCTGCCTGATCAGGATCGGACACTCTGGGATCACTCGGCGATCGAGGACGCCGGGAAGCTCATCGTGCGGGCGGCGGCGGCGCGGCGGCCGGGCCCTACCAGATTCAGGCCGCGATCGTCGCCTGTCACGCCGAGGCGCCGGGCTGGGCCGCCGCCGACTGGGTGCAGATCCTGGTTCTCTATGACATGTTGGGTGTATTTGGCGCCGTCGGTGGTCACCCGGCTGCACCGGGCGATCGCTTTACGGTACGTGCGGGGACCGGCCGCAGCGCTCGGTGAAGTGGACGCGCTGGCCGATGACCTATCCGGTTACCACCTTTTTCACGCCACCCGGGCCGAACTGCTGCGCGCGCTGGGGAGAATGGACGAGGCGCGAGCGGCCGACGAACAGGCGCTCGGACTCACCAGAATCCGGCTGAGCGTTCACTCCTTCGGCAACGTATCGAGTGGGTGTGAGACCGCGGTGAGAACGGTGTGTGAGCAACACCCTACTTAAGTAGGTAAATGCATGTTGGGTCCGCTTTGACGGATCCTGATATCGTCGCCCGCTGTCGACTAATCGGTTCCGTCGGCGGCTCCCGTGGGAGGAGCGGCCGGCCCCGACCGGGAGGTGAACACCGGATGCTCGATCGGCTCAAGGGCGTGAGCAGCAAGAGCCGCGATCGGCTGAAGGGCAACGAGCGGCTCAAGGGTCTCCGCGGCGAGCTCGAGGGCGCGGGCGAGAAACGCCGCGACCGGCCGCGAACCAGCCGCGAGCAGCTCCCCGACAGCGGCGGCCAGCTCGGGGTCAGCGGTGAGCCGGTTCCCGAGGGCGATGAGCAGCTCGGGGCCAGCGGTGAGCCGGTTCCCGAGGGCGGTGAGCAGCTTGGGGCCGGCGGCGAGCTGGTTCCCGAGGGCGGTGAGCAGCTTGGGGCCGGCGGTGAGCCGGTTCCCGAGGGCGGTGAGCAGCTTGGGGCCGGCGGTGAGCCGGTTCCCGACGGCGGTGAGCAGCTTGGGGCCGGCGGCGAGCAGGTTCCTGACGGCACCGGCGGCCAGGCCCCGGCGACCCGCAACAAACGGGTCAAGCAGTCCAAGGGCAGCCGGTTGGCGGCCACTCAACTCGACCGGCTAAGGCAGTCCAAGGGCAGCCGTTTGGCGGCCACTCAGCTTGACCGGCTCAAGGAGTCGAAGGGCAGCCGGTTGGCGGCCGCCCAGGTTGACCGGCTCAGAGAGTCGAAGAGCGGGCGTCTCGCGGCCGCCCAGGTGGACCGGCTCCGGGAGTCGAAAAGTGGCCGGATAGCGGCTGGGCAGCTCGGGCGCCTGGGGGAGTACGGCGACGAGCACCCCGTGGCGAGGCGGCGGGTGCTCATCGCCGTACCCTCGGCGGCCGGGCTGGCTCTCCTGGCCGGCGCCGCCGATGCCGAATTCTCGTCGGCGAAGCCGGCGGAGAGGAAAGCGCTGGCCACCCGGGCGGTCGTGCGGCCCCGGCCGACGCCGCCGACCGAGAAGGCCAAGGTCGTGACCCTGCCGGTGCAGCACAAGCCGATCTTCACGCTGAGCGACTACCGGCGGATGACCGGGGCGCCGGCGTTCCCGGCCGACGCGATCGCGCTGACGATCGACGACGGGCCGCACCCGGTGTGGACGCCGAAGATTCTGCACCTGCTCGACAAATACCATGTGCCGGCGATGTTCTGCATGATCGGCAACCAGGTGCTCGGGCACGAGAGCGTCGCCCAGTCGGTGACCAGAGCCGGTCACCAGCTGGCCAACCATACGTGGAGCCACCCGACCAGGCTGGCCGGCAAGTCGCACGAGCAGGTCCGCAAGGAGATCCAGCGGGCGCAGGCCAAGATTCAGAAGACGACCGGGCATGCGCCGAAGCTGTTCCGCTCGCCCGGCGGTGACTGGTCGCCGACCGTGCTGCAGGAGGTGGCGAAGGCCGGGCTGGTGCCGCTCGACTGGAGCGACGACCCGCGCGACTGGTCGCGGCCCGGCGTGCCGCACATCAAGAGCAAGTTGCTCGCGGCCCGGCCGGGACAGATCCTGCTCTGTCACGACGGTGGCGGGGACCGGTCGCAGACCTACCAGGCGCTGAACGCGGTGATCCCGGCGCTGGTCGCGCGCGGGTTGCGGTTCGTCGCGCTCTAGCGGAACCGTTTGACGTTCATCGCGTCGGGGACCTTTTTCTCTCCGAGGACGGCCGCGGCGGCCAGCCTGGCCAGGGCGGGGGCCATCTGGATGCCGTAGCCGCCCTGGCCGGCCAGCCAGAAGAGGGCCTCCGCCCGCGGATCGGGGCCGGCCACCGGGTTGCGGTCGGGGCTGAACGTGCGCAGGCCGGCCCAGGCGGTGACGACACTGCGCAGCCCCAGGGTGGTCGCCTCGTTGACCCGTTCGATGGCCAGCGCCACGTCGAGGTCGTCGGGGCGGGCGTCGCAGGGCTCGCTCGGCGTCTCGTCGGCCGGGGAGAGCAGGATGTTGGCGCCCTCGGGGCGGAAGTAGAAGGTTTCGCCCACGTCGGCGACCAGCGGCCAGGCCGGGTCGACGGCGGTGGCCCGGGCCACGGCGGCGGTCCGGCGCAGGGGTTCGAGACCGATCGGGGGTGCGCCGAGGCGTTCCGCGACCCGGTCGGCCCAGGCGCCGGCGGCGTTGACGATCACCTCGGCCTTGACCGGGCCTGCTTCTGTGGTCAGATGCCAGCGGGCGCCGTCGTGGTCGGCGGCCTCGACCCGGGCGCCGAGCACGACGCGGGCGCCCGGCGCTTGGCGTTGCCCAGATAGTGCTGGTGGAGGCCGAGCACGTCGATCTCCTCGGCGTTGCTCTCCTTCAGCGCGGCCTCGCACCAGCCGTCCCGCAGCGGCGGGCACTCGGCCTCCGCCTCGCGGCCGGTCAGCAGTCGCAGGGCGGGCTGCGAGTGCGAGATCTCCGACAGTTCGGCCATCTGGTGGCTCGGGGCGACCCAGAGCATCGCCCGCCGCTTCAGAAGCGGGCCCGCCCGGTCGAAGACTTCGCGGCTCTCGGCCGTCAGCTCCCGCACCTCGGGGCTGCCGTAGCTCTCCAGGAACATCGCCGCCGACCGGCCGGTGGTGTGGTAGGCGGCCTGGCCCTCCTGCTCCAGCACCACCACCGACCGTCGTGCGCTCAGCTCGTACGCCACCGACACGCCGGCCATGCCGGCCCCGACCACCGCGACATCCGCCTCGATCACCACAGGCCCATTCTGCGCCCGGGATCCCCGCGGCCGGCTCGCACCGCCGGCCCGCGTTCCGCGGGGCCGGGCCGCGTCGCCGGCCGCGTCGCCGGCCTCGTTGCCGGCCCGCGTCCGCGGGGTCCCGGCCGCATTGGCGGCCGGGGTTTCCTACATCCGGGCCGGCGGGCGCCGATCAGAGGGCAGCCCGATGCAAAGGTGGCGGAGGCGAGACGTGACAACTGAGGCGATAGCGCCGGCCGGGCCGGCCACGGCCCCGGCCGACGGCGAGGTCGCACGGCTGGCCGCGGCCGTCTCCGAGCTGGAGGGGCGGCCGGTCTCCGCGCTGCGTACGCTCACCGAGCCCGCCACCGCGCTCATGCGCCGGGCCGAGGAGTTCGGCGAGGCCGACCTCGTGCAGCGGTGCCGCCTGCTGGTGATCAGCGTGATGATGCGTGAGGGCCAGATCGAGGACGGCGGCCGGCAGGCCCACCAGATTCTCGCCTGGGCCCAGCGGCAGGGCAGCCCCTACCTGCTGGCCCGCGCCCACCGCGAGGTCTCCCTCTTCTACCGCCTGGTCGGCGACGTCTCGTCGGCCCACACCCACGCGCTGCAGGGCCTGTCGTGCCTGCCCGAGGACGCCGACGTCGGCATCCGGGCCCGGCATCTGCTGACGCTGGCGATCGCCCTCGACGAGAACGGCCACTCGGCCGACGGTGACCGGCGTTTCGCCGAGTCGCTCGACATCGCGATGGCCCTGGCCGACGGCGAGCTGATCGCCCAGGTGCTCAACAACATGGCGTACACCGCTTTCGAACGCGACGACGAGCCGCTGGCCCGGCGGTACTGCCAGCAGATGCGCGACGTCGCCGCCGAGCAGGACTTTCCGCTCAGCGCGGGCCAGCTCGACACGATCGCCCGCGTCGAGATGATGAGCGGAGACTACGACCGGGCGGCCGCCACGCTCGCTCCGGTCCTGGAGCCGAACTCGAAGGTCGCCGGCAACGAGGGCGATGCCCTCGCCACGTGCCTGCTCACCATGGCCGAGACCCTGCGGCTGGGGCACCGGTACGCCGAGGCCCAGGCGGCCCTCGACGCCGGCGCGGCGATGGCCGAGGAGCGCAACCTGCGGCTGATCCGGGCCCAGGTCCGCGAGGGGCAGGCGGCGCTCTACGCCGACACGGGCCGGTACAAAGAGGCGTACGAGGAGCACCGCGTCTTCTACGCCGAGGCGACCGCGCTGCACTCGGCCCAGCGCGAGGCCCGGGCCCACGCGTTGCAGGCCGCGTACGACGCCACTGAGGCCCGCCGGGTCAGCGAGGAACTCCGCGAGCTCGCCCACCGCGACGCCCTGACCGGCCTCTACAACCGCCGCTACGTCGACGAGCGCCTGCCCGCCCTGCTGACCGAGGCGGCGGCCCGGCGCACGCCGATCTCGCTGGCCATCGTCGACCTCGACCATTTCAAGCGGGTCAACGACACGCTGTCGCACAGCACCGGCGACACGGTGCTCCGGCAGATCGGCCAGCTGCTGGCGGAGGCGGCCACCGGGCGTACGGTCGCGGCCCGCCTGGGCGGCGAGGAGTTCCTCCTGATCCTGCCGGACGTCGACGCCCGCGAGGCCCTGCTGCTCTGCGAGGAGCTGCGGCTGCGCATCCGCGGTCACGACTGGTCGAGCGTCACCCACGGCCTGCCGGTCACCACCAGCATCGGCGTCACCACCGCGGTCGACGGCCCGCACGCCGTGAGCGACCTGCTCGAGCGGGCCGACCACCACCTCTACACCGCGAAGCGGGCGGGCCGCGACCGCGTGGTCGGCGCTTAACCGTTGGCCGGGTGGCCGGGCCGCGGACTGGCCGAGCGAGTACGTTCGGTAGGCGTGACGATCCGTCTTGGTTACCAGATTCCCAACTTCACCTATCCCGGCGTCCCGGTGGAGAACCTCTTCGACACGGTGGTCGCGCAGGCCCGCGAGGCCGAGGCGAGCGGCTTCGACACCGTGCTGGTGATGGACCACTTCTATCAGCTGCCCGGCATCGGCACGCCGGACAACCCGATGCTGGAGTCCTACACGACGCTCGGCGCGCTGGCCACCGCCACCTCGTCGGTGCAGCTGTCGACGCTGGTCACCGGCAACAGCTACCGCAATCCGCCGATGCTGGCGAAGGCGGTCACGACGCTCGACGTGGTCTCCAAGGGGCGGGCGGTCCTCGGCATCGGGGCGGGCTGGTTCGAGCTCGAGCACAACAGCTTCGGCTACGACTTCGGCACGTTCACCGAGCGGTTCGAGAAGCTGGAGGAATCGCTCAGCATCATCGCCCCGATGCTCAAGGGCGAGAACCCGACGTTCAGCGGGAAGCACTACCGGGTCGAGAACGCGCTCAACAATCCGCGGATCCGGCCGAAGATCCCCATCATGCTCGGCGGTTCGGGCGAGAAGAAGACGTTCCGGCTGGCCGCGCACTTCGCCGACCACATGAACATCCTCTGCGACGTGGCCGACATCCCGAAGAAGGTCGCCGCCCTGCGCCAGCGGTGCGAGGAGGCCGGTCGCGACCCGTCGACGCTGGCGACGAGCTATCTGGCGTCGGTCTTCCTGGCCGAGACCGAGGCCGAGGCCCGCGAGCTCACCGCCCGCATTCCGGAAGCGCGGCGCGCCCGCGCCTTCGTCGGCCGGCCCGAGCAGGTGGCCGAGCAGATCAAGACGAACATCCTCGACCAGGGCATCGACGGGATCTGCATCAACATGATTCTCAACGGGCACGTGCCGGGCCGGGTCGCCCTCGCGGGCGAGACGTTGCGGCCGCTCGTCTCCTGACGTCGGTCGCGGTGGGCGGTCCGCTCGCGCTTTCGAGGCGTACGCGGGTGGACCGCCCCGCCCCTCACGGCCCGGCAAGCCGCTCACGGTGGGGCGAGACGGAAGACCGGCCAGCCGATCTCGGTGCGCCAGGCCGTGGCGTCCGGGGTGTCGCGGGGGCCGCACATGTAACGCTCGCGGACCGGCCCGGCCACGGCGAGCGCGTGGGTCGCGACCCACCGGCCGAGCTCGCCATAGGTCACGCCGATGGTGTCGTGGTCGCCGGGGTGGACGACCACGGCCAGCTCGGCGGCCGGCCGGATCACCTCGTGGACGCGGCCGATCGCCGGGATCGGGGGCGGGGCCGGCCGGTAGACCAGGGCGTGGCCGTGGCCCTCGGTGAACAGCTCGTTGGCGTAGAGGCCGCCGGGGGCGCCGGTCGCGGCCGGGAGAGCCGCGTCCAGTTCGGCCATGGCCCCGGCATACCACGACAGGATCTCGGCTGTCCCGACCGTACCCTCGACGGCCGCGACGGACGTCGCCGGCTCGGACCGGATCTCGGGCGACAGCCCGGAAGTTGGTTGCAACAGGCGCTGGAGCGAGGCGACAGCGGCGCGGGTGCGGGCCAGCTGGTCCTCGAGGCGCCGCAGATGGTCGCTGACCAGGGAGGCCCTCTCGCCGGGCGACTCGGTGGCGAGGACGGCCTTGACGTCGGCCAGCGGCAGATCGAGCTCGCGCAGGCGGTGGATGACCTGGGCGGACGGGATCTGGGCGGGCGAGTAGTAGCGGTAGCCGGTGGACGGGTCGACGCGCGCCGGTTCGAGCAGGCCGGCCTCGTGGTAGCGCCGCAGGGTGCGGATGCTCAGGTGGGTCAGCTGGGCGAACTCCCCGATCGTCAACACGGGGAGAGTCTGCACCCTGACCTGGGGGGAGAGTCCAGCGTTTGACCCTCGCCGGGCGGGAGCGCCCACGCTGTCTCCATGACCGAGATCGAGATGCCCGCCGCGGTGCGGGCCTACCTGACGGCCCACGCGGCGAAGGACGACGAGGCGGCGGTCCGGGCCTTCGCCCCGGACGCCGCCGTCACCGACGAGGGCAGAACCTTCCGGGGTACGCGGGAGATCAGCGCCTGGCGGCAGCGGGCGTCGACCGAGTGGACCTATACGACCACGGTGACCGGCGCCCGCCGCGACGGGGACGACTGGATCGTCGGGATCCACCTCGAGGGGGACTTCCCCGGTGGCGTGGCCGATCTGGAGCAGCGGTTCACGGTGCGGGACGGGGCGATCGGTCGGCTTGTGATCGCCTGACCGCCGTCGACGAGATCGTGGCGAGGCCGGGCCGGGCCGGCACCAGCAGCGTGGTGACGCCCATCTCCTCGTTGAGCACGGCCAGCGGATATTCGTGCCGGAGGTCGGCCTGGTTGCGGACGCCCCGCACGAGCACGTCGACCCGGTGGAGCCGGCAGTAGCCGGCGGTCAGGCCGGCCCAGGCCGCCACCTCCACATTGGACCAGTCCGCGGGCAGGCCGGCCCGGATGGTGGCCGCGCGGTTGTCCACAGTTTCGGCCGGCTGCTTGTCGGGGTTGACCGCGACCAGCACGATGACCCGGCCGAACAGCCGCCGCACCCGGTCGACCACGTCACGGTGCCCCGCGGTGAACGGGTCGAAGGTGCCCGGGTAGACCGCTCGGCTGTCCACAGGCCCAAACTAGCCGAGCCGCCGCCGTGATGAGATGGACGGCATGACGATGATCGACCGGCTGGCGGGCGCCCCGCGCATCGGGCTCGGGCTGGCCGCGGTGGGCCGCCCGGGCTACATCAACCTGGGCCGGGCCCACGACCTGCCGGGCGCCCGCACGGTCGACGCCATGCGGGCGCGGGTCGGCGAGCTGCTCGACGCGGCCCACGCGGCCGGCGTGCGCTACTTCGACGTGGCCCGGTCCTACGGGCGGGCCGAGGAGTTCCTGGCCGGCTGGCTCGCCACCCACCCGGTCGGGCGCGACGTGGTGGTCGGCAGCAAGTGGGGCTACACCTATGTCGGCGACTGGCGCCTCGACGCGCCGGTCCACGAGGTCAAGGACCACAGCCTCGCGACCTTCGAGCGGCAGATCGGCGAGACCCGCGCCCTGCTCGGCGACCGGCTCGACATCTACCACATCCACTCGCTCACCCCGGAGAGCCCGGCGCTCACCGACGCGGCGCTGCACCACCGGCTGGCCGGGCTGGCGGCCGAGGGGGTCGCGGTGGGCTTCTCCACGAGCGGGCCGGCGCAGGCCGCGGTCATCCGGGCCGCGCTGAAAATCGCGGTCGACGGCATGCCGCTGTTCCGCAGCGTGCAGGCGACGTGGAACGTGCTCGAACCGAGCGCCGGGCCGGCCCTGTCCGAGGCCCACGACGCGGGTTGCCTGGTCATCGTCAAGGAGGCGATGGCCAACGGCCGGCTGGCCGCCACCGGCGGGCCGCTCGCGGCCATCGCGGCCGAGCTCGGCAGCACGCCCGACGCGGTCGCGCTGGCGGCGGTGCTGCGGCAGCCGTGGGCCCGCATCGTCCTGTCCGGGGCGGCGACCACCGGGCAGCTGTCGGCCAACCTGGCCGCCGAGTCGCTGAGCGCTTCGCTCGATGAACGGGTGTCGGCGACGGCCGAGAAGCCGGAGGTCTATTGGCGGACGCGGTCGGGTCTGCGCTGGCAATAGCGGGCGCTCGCGGGCCGGGCCGGCCGGCACCGCGTTGATCCAGGCGGTCGGGCGGCTCACGGCCGCCCGGGCGTGTGCCGGTGCCGGCCGCGACCCCGGGCTCGCCTTGCTTCGCCGCAGTCCAGGGTCGTTCTGCTTCGTCGCGGTCCTTCGGCACTCCGGCCGGCCTAGCCGACGTTTCATCAGTTCCGTTCCAGACAGCGGAGCCAGATGTTGATCGCTGCGACGTGGATGGTGGCTTCGTAGCGCACGGCGAGCTTGTCGAACCGGGTGGCGACGGCGCGGTTTTGTTTGAGCAGGTTGATGCCGCACTCCACGGCGTGACGCTGCTTGTACGTCTGTTTGTCGAAGGCAGATGGTCGGCCACCACGCGAGCCGAGCTTGCGCCGGTTGGTGGCCTGGTCGTCCTTGACCGGGATGACGCACCGGATCCGACGTCGACGCAGGTACGTCCGGTTGCCCTTCGAGCTGTACGCCTTGTCACCCAGTACCCGGTCCGGTCGAGTACGTGGCCGACCACTGTCCAGGCGGGGAACCCGGATGCGTTCGAGGACGGCGGCGAACTGCGGGCTGTCTCCGCGCTGTCCGGCGGTGATCAGCAGCGACAAAGGCTTGCGGCCCTGTTCGCAGCCCAGGTGCAACTTCGTGGTCCACCCACCCCGTGAGCGCCCCAACGCGTGATCCGGAGGCTCGACTGCACCGACTCCGCCGGGTGGTTCGATCTGCAGATCCCCCTTTTACGTGCACCCGCCGCGTGCTGATGCGCCCGAGCAATGGTCGAATCTACGCCCACATCCCAGGTGATCAGCCCGGCCGCGTCCGCGTGGGCCTGCAACCCGGTCAGGACCTGCACCCCGGTCCCGTCGCGCTGCCAACGGCGATACAGGCCGTACACCGTCTGCCAAGGTCCGTACTGCGGGGGCACGTCCCGCCACGGTGAACCCACCCGTAGTCGCCAGCGAATACCGTCGATGAGCTGCCGCTTGGTCCACTTCGGCGGACGGCCCTGTTTCCTGCCCTCAGGCAGCAACGGCGCCAGCACCGCCCACTGCACGTCAGTCAGGTCCGCCCGCGCGGCCACCGGTATGGTGTCCACGAGGTCTCCGGGGTATTGGTCTTTTTGGTCGAAGAACCATCTACCGGAGACCTCGCCATCTATCGATCACCGACACGCCCTGACACCGGTTGGGCAGACTTGCGGGCCGCCAGGAAACAGCTGGTCTTCAGTACCGTGGCAGCGTGGCGATACCTAATGAGATCAATCGGGTTGATCCGCCCCGACACGGCGACGAACGTGTGCAACTCGACGCCTGGCTCGACTTCCATCGGAGCACGCTGCTGATCAAGTGTGCCGGGCTGAACGCGCACCAGCTCAAGATGCGCGCCGCCGAGCCATCTTCGGTCACGCTGCTCGGCCTGGTCCGACACATGGCCGACTCGGAGCGTTACTGGTTCCGGCGTCAGTTCGCCGCGGCGCCTGTCACCGCCATCTATTGGGACAATGACGGCGACTTCATGGCGGTCGACGAAGCGGACGTGGATGCGGACTTCGCGACCTACGCCGCAGAAGTGCAGGCTGCGCGGGTGACCACGGCAGATCGGTCGTTGGACGAAAAGTTCATCAGTACCCGCGGTACTACCATGGATCTGCGCTGGGTCTATCTGCACATGATCGAGGAATATGCCCGGCACAACGGTCACGCCGACATCCTGCGCGAGCGCATCGATGGTACGACCGGCGTGTAGCGACTTCTGAAACGCGGCCTAGCCGTGCATCCGGCGGTAGGCGCCCGGGCTCATCCCGAACTCGCGAGTGAATGCCCGCTCGAAGCTGCGCACCTCGCGGAAACCCACCGAGGCGGCGATCCGCGCGACGGTGTCG
This sequence comes from Actinoplanes sp. NPDC051411, assembly GCF_040682075.1. Classification (NCBI taxonomy): domain Bacteria; kingdom Bacillati; phylum Actinomycetota; class Actinomycetes; order Micromonosporales; family Micromonosporaceae; genus Actinoplanes; species Actinoplanes sp. NPDC051411. The sequence continues at coordinate 15,459 of NZ_JBFBAD010000126.1, forward strand.
CCCCGGCGGCCGGGGTCGGCGAGGGCGCGCTGCGCGGCGCGCAGGCGGAGCGCCCGCAAGTATGCCGCCGGGGTGCCGCCGCCGTCCGCGAACAGCTCGTGCAGCCGCCGCGGCGAGAGGTGATGCCGGCGGGCGAGGGTGGCCACCGTCAGCGTGGGGTCGGCCAGGTTTTTCCGCAGATCGGCCCGCAGCGTCGCCGCCCGGTCCGGCTCGCCGCCCAGCGCCAGCGCCAGCAGGTCGACGGCCGGCTGGACGGCGGCCGGCAGCGCCACCGCGTGGAGCTGCCGCAGATAGCCGGTGAGCAGCGCGAGGGCCGGTGCGGTCGCGGGCAGTGTGCGGGCGCACCGGTCGTCGAGGCGGCCGGCCGACGGCTCCAGCAGCGAGCGCGGGAACTGCAGGGAAAGCGTGCGGCTGAGCCGCAGATATTCGACGTCCGAGGGGCGGCGGCTCTCGAAGAGCACGGCGTCGCCCGGCCCGAGTTCGGCGAGGCGGTCGTGCTGGCGAACCCGGGCGGAGCCGTCGAGGTGGATGCACAGCATCAGCAGGTCGTCGCGGGCCGAGGCGGCGATCTGCCGGGCACCCCGGCGCAGGCGCATCGTGGCGGTCTCGGCTGTCGCGACGGTCACCCCGTCGCCCAGGCTCCGGTGGTCGACCGTGGACCGGAACGTGGCGTCCGCACTGACCAGCGCCGAGGGCAGCTCCATCAGCGCGGTCAGGTCGGCCAGTTCGTCGGCTGACCCGATGGTCTGGACGGGCAAGGCGTCTCCCGCGCGAATTGTCGTATCCGGCGCGGGGACGGTCGTGGCTCGAGCGACCCGGCGGCTGGTCGGATAACGAGTATGAACAACGATGAATCTGCGGTCGTGGATCCGGAACTGGCGGTGCTGGCGCCGATGCTACCGCGGGCCGACTTCTCCGACCTGGCTGCCACCCGGGCGCTGGAGGCACGGTTCCTGGCCGTCGGGTCGGTGCCGGAGACCAGCCGGACGGTCGAGACGGTGGACGTGCGAACCGCCGAGGGCGTGACTCTGCGGCTCTTTCAACACCCCGGGGCCGGCCCACGGCCGGCGGTCATCTTCCTGCGGGCGAGCGCGTACGCGCTGGGCAGCCTCGACAGCGCCGACCGTCCCGGCTACGCGCTGGCCGACGAGCTGGACCTGATCGCGGTGACGGTGGACTATCGGCTCGCGCCGCAGCATCCGTATCCGGCCGCGCTGGACGACTGCGCCGCGGCGTTGCGCTGGGCGACGAGCGCGGCGGCCCGGGCGTACGGGATCGACCCGGACCGCGTGGCGGTCGTCGGCGAAAGCGCCGGCGGCGGCCTCGCCCTGGCCCTGGCCCTGCGCGCGAAGCAGGAGGGCGCGGCGCGGCCGGTCGCGCTGCTGCTGGACGCGCCCACGATCGACGATCGCTGCGACACCCCGTCGATGCGGGAGTTCGCGGAGACCCCGATGTGGCGCGGTGCCGACTGCCCGATCCTGTGGGACTACTACCTCGGCGACTACGGGCGCGGCTCGGACGACGTACCCCTGCTGGCCGCGCCGGCGCGGGCCACCGCGGCCGATCTCGCCGGGCTCCCACCGACCTGGCTCGCCACCTACCAGCTCGATCCGACCCGCGACGAGGCGCTGCGATTGGCCGGACGCCTGCTCGAGGCCGGGGTGCCGACCGAACTCGTGCACCACGCGGGCGCCTACCACCTGGCCCACACCTTGCCCGGCACCCGGATCGGCGCGTACATCGTGAACCAGCGCAACGCCGCCCTGCGCCGGCTGCTCCCCGGTCTCTAGCTCGCCGCGTGGTAGCGGAGCATGTCGAGGGCCCCGTCGAGGGCGGCCGCCAGCGGCTCGATCGAGTCGCCGGACTGCATGATCAGCAGACCGCCCTGCAGCGTCGCGAAGACGGCCGTGCCGAGCCGCTCCGGGTCGGCGTCCGGACCCAGCCGGCCCGACTCCCGCATCCGGCGCACGCCGGCGACCAGGCTGTCGCGCCAGGCCTCGGCATATTCGTTGACCGAGGCGGCCAGCCGCGGATCGCCCGGTGCGACCTCGTTGACCAGGGCGCTGATCGAGCAGTACTTGTGGGTGAGGTCGCGGTAGTAGGTGACCAGCGCGTCGCGCCACGCCTGCCACGCCTCGAACGAGTCGAGCCGGTCGATCCACGGCCGCTGCGCCTCGAGCACCCGCTCGCTCTGGAGGGCCGCGATCGCCGCGACCAGGTCGCTCTTGCCGCCCGGGAAATAGTGGAACAGCTGGCTCTTGCTGGTCGCCGTGCCGGCCCGGATCTCGTCGAGCGTCATCCCGCCGACGCCGCGCTCGAGGATCAGGTCGGCGGCGGCCCGCACGATCCGCTCACGCGTCGCCGCCCCCTTGACGGTCAATCCGGTCACGTATCCACGGTACCGGCCGGCGAGGCCCGGGCGATCACGCCCGGGCCTCATCCCGTACGCGGGAAGCTAGCCCTGCCCGGAGGGGGAGCCGACCGCCTTGGCCGGGAAAGGCCGGACGTCGCGGGTCAGCACCGTGCCGTCACTCTCGGTCTTGGTGGTTTTGAGGGTGGCCGGTGCGTGGCCGTGCTCGACCCAGTTGACCAGCGCGTCGAGGTCGCCGGTCGGCTGCGGGCCGGCGCCGCCGCCACAGTGGGTGACGCCCGGGAGGAGGAAGAGGCGGTAGAAGTCGCCGACGTCGGAGGCCTTGACCTTCTCGCGGTAAGCGACCGTGCCCTGCGTCGGGACCAGCTGGTCGGCCTGGCCGTGCCAGCTCAGCAGCTTGCCGCCGGCCCGGGCGAACCGGGACAGGTCGGGGTCGTCGCTGCCGATGACGTCGTGGAACTGGCGTTCGGAGGAGCGCAGGAGCTGGTCGAACGTGCGGTAGGTCAGCTTCGTGGTGACGAAGGCCGGGTTGCGGGTGACGAAGTACTTCGCCCAGATGTCGGCGACGATGAAGGGTGAGCCCGCCGCGCCGATGCTGGACAGGTCGGCGCCCTTGTTCGGGCCGTAGCCCAGCTCCGGCGGCCCGGCCCAGATCCGGTTCACGGCGTCCGCGGTCGCCCGGTCGATGGTGACCGTCCGCCCGTCGCAGACCACCCGGGTGCCGACCAGTCGGCGGGCGTCCCAGTGGCAGCTCGACGGGTCGTCGATGTAGCCGTCCTTGTTGCCGCAGGCGGCGATCGCGGCCTTGGTGAACGCGTCGACCACGCAGGCCGAGGGGTGGGTCCGGGTCTCGTTGAACACGGCCTGCGACCAGAGCGTCGCGACGGCGAACCGGTCCCAGTCGATGGCCGGGGAGTTGGCGAGAATGCCCTGGAAGTCGGTCGGATAGGCCTGCGCCTCCTGGTAGCCCTGGCGGCCGCCGGTCGAGCATCCGGTCCAGTAGGAGTAGGTGACCTTCCGGCCGTAGAACCGGTCGGCGACGTCCTTGCCGACGACGGCCATGTCGTGCGCGGCGCGGGACGCGAAGTTGGTCAGCAGAGCGCTGTCGAGATGGCCGTCGGCGTCGAGCGCCCAGCCGCTGACATCGACCGGGTTGCCGCCGACCCCCGCATCGGTGGCGGCGGTGACATAGCCGGCCTTGACCCCGGTGGCGAGCGGAAACCCGAAGTCACCGGCCAGGTAGGCGCTGCCGCCGGTAGCCTGGAACCGGCCGCTCCACTGCTTGGGATCCTGGGGGAGCGCGATCTTCACGTGGACGTGGTCACCGGCGCCCGGATGGGTGAGCGTGACCGTGACTTCGCACCGGGCCGGCACGTCGGTGACCGGCGGCTGACCGGGAATGGGCGAGCCGGGGAAGGCGACCGTGCCGGCCGGTTGAGCCGTTGCGGTGACCTCCTCCACCACGGCGCCGGGCGGGGCGTCAATGGGCAGGGCGGCGCAGCGGGTCGCGGCGGCCGGGCGGGCGGCATCCGCGGCCATCGGGATGAGCGCCGCCGAGAGCGGCACAGCGGCCGCCATCAGCAGGACGAGTCGTCTTCTCATGCCGGCCAGCCTGGCGGCGGGCCCGGGCGGTCGCCCCAGGGTGACTCCCTGGCCTGCCACCCGGGATCAGCCGGCTCCAGCCAGTTCGTCGAGGTCGACGGCTTGGACGAGGGCCGCGATGTCGGGCTCGGCGGCGAGGTCGACGGGAGCGAGCTCCTTGCTGCGACCCTTCTGGACGATCAGGCTCTCGTGCGCGGCGGCGTTGAGGATGTCGATCGCGTCCGCCTCATGCCAGCGAATGCCGTCCAGGGCCTGCCGCCGGACGGAGACGGCCGCGAGGCACGGCACGACCGGACATCCGTACGGGTCGCGGCCGTCGTTACGGAGCACGACGACGCGGCCGCCGGACAGGCCCGGCGCCACCGCGAACGCCTCGCGGAGCGTGACCAGAGCCTGGCCGTACACGAACTGCTTGTAGTAGTCGCTCCGCGCGGACTGGGTGATCTTCTTCAGGGACAAGTTGCCGGCGGCGGTCCGGCCCGGCATCTGATCGGGAATGGCCTGATCGGCAGGCGGAACCAGCACGACCAGCGAAACCTCGCCGCCGTCGACGCCGACCGCGGCCGACGGGGCCTCGTTGTCCTCGAAGGCGGCCGCCAGGGTCTGCAGCACGGTGCCGGGGTCGTTGGCGATCAGCAGCTGCCACTGGCGGTCGAGCTCAGCCTGCCACTGGGCTTGCTGGTCCTTGAGGACGGCCCACTGCCGGGCCGTTTCGGCCTCGGCCCGGGCTTCCGCCTGCCGCTTGGCCGCGGCCCGGTCTGCACGCTTGAACAGGCCGATTCCGGCCAGCGCCTGCTTCCCGTAGTGCTGGTAGATCGCCGCCGTGTCGGGTGCGGCCGACTCCGGGGCCACCGGCCGCTCTGCCAGGGGGAAGTCGACGCGATGCAGGTTCAGGATGCGCAGGAAGGCGTCGGCCAGATACTGCGCCCGCGACGCCCGGTCCTGTTGGGCCAGTTGTCGCTGGTAGGCGGTCTGGGGTGACCTGCCGCCGATCGAGGTGTAGAGGCTGACCGGTCCGGCGCCGGTGGAGATCCCGGTCCGGCCGCCGCCGATGTGCACGCGGGCCGCGCGCGGGCCGATGCTGGTTCGGACGCCGCGCGAGGAGGCACGCACCCGTACGCCCGGGGCTAGCTTCACGGAGAATCCCACGCCTGACACCGTAGGAGGAATCTGTCGGAGCAGGGATCGGCCGGGCCGGGTGAGCCCGGTGTCCTGACGGCCGGCAGATTCCGGGTGTCAGCACTGGCCGTCGGCGAGGACGTAGTAGTTGGGGTTGGTCTGGCGGAGGGTGTGGGTCGTGAAGGTGTTCCATAGGCCCATCGCCTGGTTGGAGCCGTTGGCGTAGGTCTGGCCGGCCGTCTGGTGGGCTCGGCCCGCCGCCACCTGGGCATAGTTGCTCGCCGTGAAGCAAGGCTGGGAGGTAGGCGGCGGTGTGGTGGGTGGCGTTGTGGGCGGGGTTGTCGTCGGGGGCGGGGTGGAGCCGCCGCCGGTCAGACCCCAGAACTGGGTGATGTAGTAGGACGAGCAGATCGAAGCCAGATAGTAGGTGCCGGTCGTGCCGCACTGGGACACCGACGAGCCGGGGTCGACCGGGGTGCCGTGGCCGATGCCGGGGACCTTGAACAGGGCGACCGACGTGCCGTAGAGGTCCTCGGTCGTACCGCCGGGAAGGGCGACCGATCCGGTCGCCGTCGGGGAGACGCCGGCGACGTTGGTGAACTGGTCGCGCAGTTCGGTCGCGTTGGCCGGGACGACCGTCGTGTCGGAGGTGCCGTACCAGATTGCCACCCGCGGGCGCGGGCCGCTGAAGCCGGGGTCGGCCGCGCGGACCAGGTCGCCCCACTGGGCCGGGGTTTTGGTCTGGGCCTGGTATTGGCAGATTGTTCCGCAGTTGTAGGGCAGGCCCGCGACCACGGCGCCGCCGGCGAAGACGTCGGGGTAGGTGGCGAGCATGACGGCGGTCATCGCGCCGCCGGCCGACAGGCCGGTCACGTAGACCTTGTGGGGGTCGGAGCCGTAGTTCGCGACCGCGTAGTCGACCATCTGTTTGATCGAGAGGGCTTCGCCGGCGCCGCGGGTGATGTCGCCGTTGACGTACCAGTTGAAGCAGGACAGCGGGTTGTTGGAGGACGTCTGCTCGGGGAAGACGAGCGCGGCCTGGTCGAGGTCGGCGTACTTCGGCCAGCCCGAGTGTCCGTAGTAGTCGGAGGCGCTCTGCCCGCAGCCGTGCAGCGCGACGACGACCGGGCGGCCGGAGGGCAGGCCGGCCGGCACGTAGCTGTACATGCGCAGCGCGCCCGGGTTGCTGCCGAACGAGCCGACCTGGGTGAGGCCGGTCGCCGCGTGGGCCGGGGTGACCACGACCAGCGCGGCGAGGAACGCCACTAATATCCAGAGTCTTCTATGCATGGACGCCACGCTAGGCAGCCGGCGGGGCGAAACACATCCCGGATCGACACACATCGACGGGTGGGACGGTGTGCATCGACACCCCCGGATGTGTGCGGTCCACACATCCACACCGGACCCCCTGTGCCGGGCGCGGATGGTGAGCACAGTGACCCACGTCTCAGGCTGTGGGTCATGAGGAGAACCGTCATATCCCTGCTCGCCGTGGGCGCCCTGGCGGCCTGCGGCAGCCCTCAACAGGCGGCCGGCGGCGGCCAGGACCTGAACGTCGGCATCGTCTATTCGCAATCGGGGCCGCTCGCGAGCTACGGGCGGCAGTACGCGGACGGCTTCAAGGCCGGACTGTCCTACGCCACCAAGGGCACCGGGAAGATCGGCGACCGGAAGATCAACGTGACCTGGGCCGACGACGCGGGCGACCCGGGCAAGGCGGTGTCGGCGGCCAAGGATCTGATCGGCAAGGGCACCAAGATCCTGGCCGGGTCGACCGCCTCCGGCGTCGCGCTGCAGGTCGCCCCGCTGGCGGCGCAGAACAAGGTGCTCTTCATCAGCGGGCCCGCGGCGACCGACGGGATCACCGGGGTCAACAGATACACGTTCCGGTCGGGCCGGCAGTCCTATCAGGACGTGCTGACCGCCAAGGCCTATCTGGGCTCCGGCAAGAAGGTGCTCGTGTTCGCGCCCGACTCGGCGTTCGGCGCGTCCAATGTGGCGGCGGTCAAGGCGGTCATGACCGACGCCACGGTCACCGACATCGCGGTTCCGGCCAGTGCCACCGACTTCACGCCGTTCGCCAGCCAGATCAAGGCGGCCCGGCCCGACCTGGTGTTCGTGGCGTGGGCCGGCACCACGGCGAGCGCGATGTGGCAGGCGCTCGACCAGCAGGGCGTGCTGTCCACGACCAAGGTCGTCACCGGACTGGACATCCGGTCCACGTGGCCGACCTTCGGGCAGGCGGGCGGCAAGCTCCAGCTGATCGCGCACTACTTCGACGGGGCGGCGGACAACGACGCGTACCGGGCGCTGAAGGCCGCCGTGCCCGGCGGCGTGACCGACCTCTTCGACCCGGACGGGTTCGCCGCCGCGCAGATGATCGTGCACGCGCTGCGGACATCGCCCGACGACGTCGACAAGATGGTCGGCTCCCTGGAGGGTTATACCTTCGACTCGGTCAAGGGTTCGCTGACCGTACGGTCCGAGGACCACGCCCTTCTCCAGCCGATGTTCCAGGCCACGCTGACCGTCGACGGCGGCACCGTCACCGCGCGCCGCACCGGCGAGGTCACCGACGCGGCGCCGCCGGCCGCCGCGATGAAGGGCTGACCGGGTGCCCGCGCTCGAACTCGAGGCCGTCACCTGGCGGATCGGCGCGGTGCCGATCGTAGACGAGGTGTCGCTCGCGGTCGCGCCGGACGAGTTCGTGGCGCTGATCGGGCCCAACGGCGCCGGCAAGACGTCACTGTTCAACCTGGTCAGCGGGTTGCGCCGGCCGGTGAGCGGGCGGATCCGGCTGGGTGGCGAAGAGATCACGGCGCTGCCGGCGTACCGGAGGGCCCGCCGCGGCCTCGGCCGCACCTTCCAGACCTCGGCCGTCTTCGGCTCGCTCACCGTCTCCGAGAACGTCGCCCTCGCCGTCCAGGCGCACGCCGGGGGCGCCCTGCGCCCCTGGCACCGCGGGATCGACCGGCAGGTCGCGGCCCGGACCGGGCAGATCCTGGGTGAGGTACGGCTCGCCGGTCGCGCCGGTTCGCCGGCCCGCGACCTCGCGCACGGCGAGAAGCGCAAGCTCGAGATCGCCCTGGTGCTGGCCGGCGACCCGCGGGTGCTGCTGCTCGACGAGCCGATGGCCGGGGTGAGCGCCGACGACGTGCCCGCGCTGGCCGAGGTGATCCGCGGGCTGACCGCGGGCACCGGCCGCAGCGTGCTGATGGTCGAACACCACATGGACGTCGTGCTCGACCTCGCCGACCGGGTCGCCGTGCTGCACCACGGATCGCTGCTGGCCTGTGACACCCCGGCCGTGGTGATGGCCGATCCGTTCGTCCAGCAGGCCTATCTAGGGGAGGACCTTTGATCCTCAGCGTCGACGACCTGTCGGTGCGGCTCGGCGGCTCGCACATCCTGCAGGGGGTGACGTTCGACGTGCCCGAGACCGGCGTCACCGCCCTGCTCGGCCGCAACGGTGTCGGAAAAACCACGACTCTGCGAGCGCTCATCGGCCAGGTTCCGGCCATCGGCCGGATTTTGTACGCCGGGTCCGACCTGCTCTCGCGTCCTCCCTACCGGCGGGTGCGGGACGGGATCGGCTACGTGCCCGAGGACCGGTGCGTCTTCTCCGGCCTGACCGTGGCCGAGAACCTGCGCCTGACCTATGCCGCCGCCCCCGACTATGACCTGGTCTACGACCTGTTCCCGGACCTGCGGTCGCGAGCCGGGCAGCGGGCCGGAACCCTCTCGGGCGGCCAGCAGCAGATGGTCGCGCTGGCCCGGGTGCTGCTCGCCCCGCACAAGCTGCTGCTGGTCGACGAGCCGACCAAGGGACTCGCGCCGGCCGTGGTGACCGCGGTCGCCGCCGTACTCGAACGGATGGCGACCCGCGTGCCGATCCTGCTCGTCGAACAGAACCTGGCCGTCGTCCGCCGGCTGGCCACCGACGCGATCGTGCTGGCCGCCGGCCGGGTCGCCTGGCGCGGGCCGGCCTCCACGCTGCTCGGAGACGCCGGCCGCACCCGCGACCTGCTCGGCGTCGGGAGGGCGTGACATGGCGACCGTCGTGCTGCTGGCGCTGACCGGACTCGGCCTGGCCGGGCTGTACTTCCTCATCTCGTCCGGGCTGTCGCTGGTATTCGGGCTGGCCGGGGTGCTGAACTTCGCGCACGGGCTGTTCCTGTCGGCCGGCGCGTACGTCTGCTGGTGGGCCGCGGAAAGCGTGAGTCTGCCGCTGGCCGTCCTGATCGGGGTGGCCGCCGCGGCGGCCGTCGGAGCGCTCGTCGAGCTGGTGCTGATCCGGCCGCTCTACGCCCGGCCGACCGACCAGGTGCTGGTGACCGTCGGGCTGTCGCTGGCCGGGGTGGCGCTCCTGCAGTCGGTGTGGGGCGTCGACCCGCGGCCGTTCCCGCGCCCGGCGTGGACCTCGCGCGTGATCGGCGTGCTGGGCGCCTCGGTGCCGGCCGACCGCTTCCTGCTGATCGGTGTGGCCGGCGCCGTGCTCGTGGCCCTGCTGGCGTTCCTGCGCTTCACCCGCTACGGCCTGATCATCCGGGCCGGGGTCGAGAACCGGGACATGGTGAGTGCGCTGGGCATCAACGTGCGGACGGCGTTCACCCTGGTGTTCGCGATGGGCGGGGCGCTGGCCGGTCTGGCCGGGGTGCTCGGCGGGATGTATTTCGGGTCGGTGTCGCCGGGACAGGGGGCCTCGTTGCTGATTTTCGCCTTCATCGTGGTCGTGATCGGCGGACTCGGTTCGGTGACCGGATCGGCCGTGGCCGCGGTGGCGGTCGCTCTGGTCCAGCAGTTCGTCAACTACTACGGCGCGGCCGGAGCGGGTGATGTGAGCGTGGTTGCTCTTCTGGCCGTTGTCCTCTTGTTGCGGCCGTCGTCCTCCGCGAAGGCGGTGGCGTCGTCGTGAGCCGGTGGACGGTCGTGCGAAATCGCCGTTGGTGGGGTGCTGTCGCCGCCCTGGTTCTGGCCGTGCTGCCGTGGTGCACCGTCACCGTGCCGGGCCTGTTCGAGAGCCCGGTCAACTCGCCCGGCACGCTGCAGCTGCTCGCCGTCTGCCTGGTCTTCGGCGGCCTCGCGCTCGGCTACGACCTGCTCTTCGGGCGGGCCGGGCTGCTCTCGTTCGGGCACGCGCTGTTCATCGCGGCCGGAGCGTACGGCTCGGACATCCTGGTCACGCACTACGGTTGGTCGCTCGGCGCGGCGATCGCGGCCACCGTCGCCGGGTCCGCCCTGCTGGGGCTGGTGCTCGGATCGGTCGCGCTGCGCACGGCCGGCATCGCGTTCGCCATGGTCACGCTGGCCTTCGCCCAGGTCGGCTCGATCGTGGTCAACCGCGATCCGGGCGGGCTCACCGGCGGCGAGGAAGGGCTCCCGCTGACCCCGCCGCCGGTGTTCGCGGGCGTGGCCAACACCGTGAACCTGTACTGGTTCGCCCTCGCCGTCCTGGTGCTCGTCGTGATCGTGGTGCACGGGATCGACCGGGCGCCCCTCGGCCGGACCCTCACCGGTCTGCGCGACGACGAACGCCGGATCGCGGTGATCGGGCTGTCGCCGTACGTCCTGAAGCTTTTGATCTTTGTGGTGGCGAGTGCCCTGGCGGCTCTGGGCGGCGCGACCTACGCGCTGGTGGTCGGAGGGGCGTCACCGCACGTGGCGTCCTCCGACCTGACGCTGTCACTGATCGTGATGGCGGTGCTCGGCGGGGCGGGGACGCGGTGGGGCGCGGTGATCGGCGGGGTGCTGTACGCGTACCTCGACCAGCGCCTGACCCAGCTCGGCGGGCATCTGCCGGGGCCGCTCGGGCAGCCGCTGTTCGTGCTCGGCGTGTTCTTCATCCTCGCGGTCTACTTCGCCGGACTGCGCCCGGGCTACCGGATCCGTCCGATATCCGTGCCTGATCAGGTCTCACCGGTCGAGGAGGTCCGCTCCTAGGCCGGTGACGTCGCCCGGGTCGGCGGGCCGGCTGTGCGTTGGTTGCACCTCACGGATCGCCGGGGCCACCGAGGTCCACGACCAGCGCCACGTTGACCAGGACGGCGAGTGTCACGGTCAGCGCGACGGCGCGGTCAGCTCGACTTCTTGGCGAGTTCAGCCAGGAAGTGCGGCATCCGGCCGGCACCGAAGTCGTAGAACCGCACCCACTGCGGCTCGACCGCGATACGCGCCATCTGGTCGTACATGGCCCGGCAGTTCCGCGTGGGCTTCACCCCGAACATCTCCTTGGTCAGCGCCGACATGGTCGTCATGCAGGACCTGGTCGCCGCACGCATGGGCGTAACCACCCTGCCCGGCCTCGCCCTCCGCGGTCACCGGGAGCCCGGCATACACACCACCGAACTCCCCGACAGCCCCCGCCAGATCTACGCCGTCACCTACGGCGACCCGCCCGGCCCACCCGCCACCACCGCGCTCATCCAAGTCATCCAAGCCGGCATCCAACGGTGATTGATGACCGGCCGGCCCACCTCCGCACCCCATTGACGTGCCCTTGTCGCGGCAGATCAGCGCGTCATGCCTCTGCGTTCGGGTCGGCGAATCAGTGCACATGCCACCAGCCTGCGGTCAAACGCAGACGACGGGACATTGTTCGACGGCGAGTGACGGACGCAACAGTCATCTCCACGTCGGGATCAGGCCCGGCATGCATCCGCCGGGGCACGAGCGGGGCGAGTCATGTCCACTGAGGGGCGCAGCCCGTGGCCGGGCTCGGGACGACTACCGGGTCTGGGACCGGATCCGTTCGGTGGTGGCGCTGTCCGCAGCGCGAGGCGGTACGCGCCGGGTGAGAGACGAATCGGCGTTCCGGACGTGGGGGCGGAACGGTTTCCGTTGCGCTCCGGCACCGCCGGCCCGGATTTCGCGGCGATGTCGTATTCGGTGGTGATCTCGACTTTTCCGGAAGCATTCGGCCGCCGGAATTCGCCGCAGTGAATTGCCCTGGAGCTCGTTGCCAAAATCGGGGATAGCGCGCTCCTGGGCGGGCAAAGCATCAACCGTTGACTATCGTATCTGTGGGGCGAGCCGTCAGAAGGGTGCGACGTAGCGACCACGGGGGGTACAAAAAGTGACGGTTGCTGATCTACCAGAGGCAGGCGAGAAAGGGCTTCGGATCCGGGTTCTCGGTCCGCTGGAAGTCTGGTCCGGAGGGCGCCGGGTCCGACTCGGCGGCCAGCTCCAGGAGCGGGTGCTCACCCGCCTTCTCCTCGAACCCAATCGCGTGATCGCGGTGAATCGGCTGGTCGAGGCGGTGTGGGACGCCAACCCACCGGCCACTGCGGGGCACCAGGTCCGTAAGGTCGCCTCGGAGCTGCGTCAGCGCATTCCAGGCGGGCGGTCGGTCATCCTGACCGACGGGCCCGGCTACCGGGTGTTCCTCGCCGAGGAACAGCTCGATCTCAGCACGTTCCGCCGGCACCTGAGCCAGGCCCGGGAGGCCACCGGGCAGGGGCGCCCGGCCGACGCGGTCGTCGAACTCCAGGCCGCCGTGCGGCTCTGGCGTGGGCCGATCGAGACCGGTCCGGCGGAGTCGTTCGGCGCGCTCTCGTCGGCGCTCAACGAGCGCTACCTGACCGCCCTCGAGCAGCTTCTCGACCTGCGGATCCGACTCGGTGAGTCGGCCGAGGTGATCGGCGACCTGCGCCAGCTGGTGGCCGAGCACCCGTTGCGTGAGCGGCTCCGGGGGCTGCTCATGATCGCGCTGGCCAGGACCGGCCGGCAGGCCGAGGCACTCGCCTCGTTCACCAGCGTGCGCCAGATGTTCGCCGACGAGCTCGGCATCGATCCGGGGCCCGAGCTCAACCAGTTGCACGAGCTGATCCTGCGCAACGAGCTGGTCGTCCCGCCGCCGGCGCGGTC
>NZ_JBFBAD010000127.1:0-4035 GCF_040682075.1 Actinoplanes sp. NPDC051411
GTGGGCGACCTCGTCGCCGCCGCCGCTGCGCAACTTCGACCGTATGCCGCGCATCCGTTCGGAGCGCCCGGCGTTCGACGCGAAGTTCCCCGAGCCGGCGCCCGGCGAGCAGTCGCTCGCGGGCCCACCCGAGGGCGGCGCGGCCGAGAAGCGAACCAGTCCTCGAGAACTTTCGGAATGAGTGTCGGAGTGGGCGTGGGCGGTTCGTGGAAAGAACGAGGGACTGACCGCGAACCATGAAGGGAACTGCCATGACCGCGCTCTACACCTGGGACGTCTTCTCCACCCTCGACGGCTACGGCTCGTTCGGCGAGGGGGCCGACTGGGGTGGCTACTGGGGCAAGCAAGGCCCCGAACTGCTCGCCCACCGCGCCGCCCTCTTCGACACGCCGCAGCGGATGGTGTTCGGGGCGACGACCTTCCGGGAGACCGCGGCGATCCTGTCGTCGGGCATCGATCCCCTCGCGCTCGACGAGTGGAACGTCCGGACGTGGCGCACGCCGGCGACGGTGATCTCGTCGACCTTGCGGGACACGCTCGGCTGGCCGGACGCGACCATCGAGAGCGGCGACGCGGTGGAGATCGTCACGCGGCTCAAGGCGGAGTCGGACGTGCCACTACGCTCGCAGGCCAGTCTGTCGCTCAACTGGGCGCTGATGGCCGCCGGCCTCGTCGACCGGGTGCAGGTCACGATCTTTCCCGTCATCTCCGGGCGCACCGGGACCAGCCCCGTTCTCGGCGGCGCGGGCGACTTCGACCTCGAGCTGGTCGGCAGCCGGACGCTCGACGGGCGTAGCCAGGAGCTTGTCTACCGCCCGACCGCGCGGTGATCTGAGGGCGGCGATCCCGGCGACCATGATCGCGGGGAGGGCGGTGCTCCCGGCGTACCCGAGAATGAGCAGGTTGGCGACGGCCGCGACCACCGCGATAGGCCGCGTGCGGCCCGGCATCGTCCGGGCCGCCGAGAGCATGCAGCCGATGTAGACCACCAGGATGAACGACACCGGGATGGTCACCGCGGTGGCGACCGGCAGGACGCCGAAGCCGATCAGGCCGAGGATCACGGCGCCGGAGACGAGCAGGCTGACCGGGAACCAGCGGGCCGTCGTCGGTGACGGGCCGTTGACCGTACGCGCGAGGGCCGCGCCGCCGGCGAGGTAGGCGTTGACCGTGCCCAGGGTGAGCAGCACCGCCGTGGCCGCCGCGACGATGGGGGCGGCCGGGCCGATGGAGAAGGTGAGCAGCGCGGTCATCGGTACCTCGGTGCCGGCCGACGGGCCCAGCGCGGCGACCGTGACCGCGGCCAGCGCCAGATAGATCGCCGCGGTGACGGCGAACGCGACGCCGATCACGCGCGGCAGCTGGCGGCGCGGGTCGGTGAACTGGTTGGTCAGCGGCGCCACCGCCTCCCAGCCGAAGAAGGACAGCATGAGCACGGCCGCCGCGCTGCCGATCGACGACCAGCCGTGCGGGGCGAACGGGCGGAAGTTCGCCGCGTGCGACGTGGGGAGCGCGCCGCCGACCGCCAGCACCAGCACCAGCAGCAGCACCGCGACCAGGCCGAGCTGGACGGCGGTCGACGCCCGCAGGCCGCGCCGGCTGAGCGCGATGAGCAGGGCGAGCATGACCCCGGCGGCCAGGGCCTGACGGGGATGGCTGGTTGTCAGGTAGCCGGCCCCCATCGTGCACACGATCGGCGCCCCGGCGATGATGCCGACCAGGAAGCACCAGCCGGCGGCCCGGCCGGCCCGGTCGCCGAGGCCGGCCCGGACGTAGTCGGCGACGCCGGCGGCCGAGCGCAGGGTGGTGCCGAACCGGGCGAAGACGACGGCGACCAGACCGGACAGGAGCAGCAGGCCGGCCCAGGCCAGGATCGACGCCGGGCCGGCCTCGGCGGCGGCCAGGCCGGGGAGTACGAGCAGGCCGGGGCCCAGAAGTGCGCCGATGTAGAGCGCGATCCCGCGGGTGGTGGTCATGACGCAATCATTGCCGGACGGCCGCGCCGCGCGATGGCAAATATTGCCCCCGAGACCGACCCCGGCGCAACTTCGTGCGGCGCCCGCGGCCCGCAGCGGCATGATGTTGTGATGCCCACTTTCGACGCCACCGACCGGGCGATCCTGGCCCGGCTGCAGACCGACGGACGCATCCCGAACATCGAGCTGGCCGACGCGGTGAACCTGTCGCCGTCGGCCTGCCTGCGCCGGCTGCGGGCGCTCGAACAGGCGGGCGTGATCGCCGGCTACCGGGCCGAGCTCGACCGGGAGAAGCTCGGGCTCCAGCTGACGATCTTCGTGCAGCTGAAGGTGAACCGGCACGCCCACGAGACCTCGACCAAGGTCGAGGAGGCGCTGAACGCGATCCCGGCGGTGGTCGCCTCCTACCTGATCTCCGGCGAGGCCGACCTGCTGGTCGAGATCGCCGCCCCGAGCCTCGCCGCGTACGAGCGGATCCTGCTCGACCAGATCCTCGCCATCCCGTACGTCGTCGAGGCGCGCAGCACCTTCGCGATCCGCACGATCAAGAACCGCGGCCCGCTGCCGCTCGCCGGCCTCGAATGACTATCCGGCGATCAGATCGGCCAGGCGCTCCGGGAGGCCGGGGGAGAAGTAGACGTGGCCCATTCCCGGGACGACCTCCAGGCGGGCTCCCGGGATGGCGGCGGCCAGGGCCTCGCCATGCGCGAGGGGGAAGAGCGGGTCCTCGTCGCCGTGCACGACGGTGGTGGGGGCGGTGATCGTGGACAGCGGAACCAGGCAGTCGGGGGCGAAGATCCGGCCGGCCCGGTGGTGGTTGGCGGCGGCGGCCGGGTCGGCGGCGCGGGACCAGGCGAGTTCGAGCATGGCCCGGGCGGCCGGCTCGTCGAACGGGAGGACGTCGCCGTTCATGGCGCGGAACAGGGCGATGTCGGCCTCGGGACCCGGCGTCATGCCGCTCTGCTCGCTCAGGTGATCGAGGAACCGCTGCGACGGGCCCGGCAGATCGGGGTGGCGGCCCATCGGCGTGGTCCCGAGCAGGGTCAGGGAGCGGACGCGCGCGGGTTCGTGGACGGCCAGCCACTGGGCGATCACCCCGCCCATCGACGCGCCGGCCAGCTGGGCCGCGGCCAAGCCGTACGCGTCGAGAACCGCCCGGCAGTCGCCCGCCAGGTCGCCGATCGCATAGGGGTGCCGGTCGAAGTCGACGGTGCTCGACCGGCCCGTGTCACGGTGGTCGAACCGGATGACCTGCCGGCCCCGGGCGACGAGGCGGTTGACCATCGTGTCGGGAAAGGCGATCCCCTGGGCGGCCGCGCCCGCGATCAGCAGGACGGCCGGGTGGCCGGGGTCGCCGGTGCGCTCGGTCCACAGACTCAGCGGGCCGGACGATACGAAAGTCTCCGTCATGGCCGGTGACGTTAGATGATCGGGCGGGTGCGGCGCGGCCGCTTTTCCTGACGCGGGACCTGGTCTATGTCGACGTCGAAGAAATTCGGCCTGGTTCGCCCGGTGCCGGCCCCACTCCGCCGCCGCCGGACCACCCGACCGGCACCTAGGACGCCGGGGTCATCTCGTCGGTCAGGCGCTGCCAGAGGCGCTCGCCCGCGGCGGCCAGACAGCCGTCGACCACGGCGTCGTCGCCGAGGGCGCTGACCCGCAGCGCGGGCAGCACCGGGGCGTGGGCCCGGACGTGGTCGGACACCCGGTCGAGGAAGCCGGCGGCCTGGCCGATGCCGCCGCCCAGCACGACCAGGTCGGGGTCGGCCACCGCGACGATCGAGCAGATCGCGTCGGCGACCAGCACCGCCTCGGCCGAGACGACGGCGGCGGCCACCGGATCGCCGGCCGCCGCCGCCGCGAAGATCGTGCGGGCCGAGACCGCGTCGGCCAATCCGGCCCGGCGGGCCGCCTGGACGACGCCCGGCGCGGCGGCCACCACCTCCAGCCGCCCCCGGCGCCGGGCATCCTCGGCCTCCGCCACGGCATCGGCCGAAGCCGGCGAGGAGGGCACGGCCGAAGCCGGGGAGGAAGGCACGGCGGGAGCCGGGGAGGAGGG
>NZ_JBFBAD010000127.1:4134-28229 GCF_040682075.1 Actinoplanes sp. NPDC051411
GCACGGCGGGAGCCGGGGAGGAAGGCACGGCGGGAGCCGGGGAGGAAGGCACGGCGGGAGCCGGGGAGGAAGGCACGGCGGGAGCCGGGGAGGAAGGCACGGCGGGAGCCGGGGAGGAAACAGCGGCGGGCGGGAGCGGCAGAGCAACAGCGCCGGAGGCCGGTGCCGGGAGGAAGCCGATCTCGCCGGCCGCGCCGTGGGCGCCGCGGTGCAGGCGCCCGCCGATCACCAGGCCCATGCCGATGCCGGTGCCGACCGAGACGAACGCGAAGCTCTCCACCTCGCGGCCGTGCCCGTGGGCCTGCTCGGCCAGCGCCGCCGCGTCGATGTCGTTCTCCAGCACCAGCGTGTCGCCGAACGCGGCCCGCAACTCGCGCAGCACCGCCGGTTCGTCCCAGCCGGGACGGCCGCCGGTCAGTTTGAGCGCGTCGCGGTCGGGGTCGTAGATGCCGGGGCTGCCGAGCACGGTCTGGCCGACGTCGGACAGCTTGACCCCGGCCTCGGCGCAGAGCATGCCGGCCAGGTCGGCCAGCTGGGCCACGGTCGCCGAGCCGTCGAGGTCTTTGGCCTGCAGCGTCGTGCGGGCCAGGACCGTGCCGGTCAGGTCGGCGAGCGCGCCGCGGAGGAAGTGGCTGCCGACGTCGAGGCCGAGGACGAAACCGGCTTCCGGGTTGACCTCATAGAGGACCGCTTGCGGTCCGGGCACCCCTTTGCGTACGCCGGAGGTGCGCACGAGCCCGGCGCGTTCGAGGTTGGTCAGGGCCTGGGACACCGTGTTCTTGGCGAGGCCGGAGACGCGGGCCACGTCGGCGCGGGAGAGTTCTCCGGCGGCTCGGATGTGGGCCAGGACCAGCTGCTCGTTCATCACCCGGATGAGCTGCGGCCGTGCCGCCGAAGCGCCTGGCAACATCCGTTTCCTCCGTTACCGATCTTTAACGCGATTCGACAGGCTGAAGTCTTGCTCACACTTGATAGATAGTCTAGCTTCCTATCAATCACGAGATTGTCTAGGTCCTGAACAATCCTAACCATGGCTAGGGTGTTCCCGGGAGAGGGAGTCCGAGTTGAGTTCTCCGGTCGTTCTCGGCATCGACTTCGGCGGCACGAAGACCGCCGTGGCCGTGTGCGAGGCGGACGGCGCGATGCTCGGCTCCGCGTCCGTGCCGGTCGGTGCCGAGAGAGACGCGCACGCCAACGTCGCGGGCGCCGTCGAGGCCGGCCGCCTCCTGCTCCAGCGGATCGCCCCCGGGCGCCCGCTCGCCTCGATCGGGGTGTCCACGTTCGGCATTCCCGGCCCGCACGGCGTCGCGCTCGCCCCGGCCATCCCCGGCTGGGCCGACCTCGCCCTGGCGCGCGAGATCGGGGCCGCGTTCGACGGCGTACCCGTCAAGGCGGCGACCGACGTCAAAGCCGCCGCCCAGGTGGAGGCCGAGCGCGGAGCGCTCGCCGGTTGCGACCCCGCCATCTATCTCAACCTCGGCACCGGCCTCGCCCTCGCCCTGGTGGTCGGCGGCCGGGTGGTCTCCGGCCGCAACGGCGCCTCGGGCGAGATCGGCTACAACCTGCGCCGGCTCTCCGACGTCGGCCGCCCGCTCGGCGACCGGGTCATGTTGGAGGACGTGGTCAGCGGCGGCGCCCTGGTCGCCGCCGCCCGGGCCGCCGTGCCCGGGCTCGACGGCGTGAGCGCCGTCTTCACCTCGACGACCGAGCGTCCCGCGCTCGGGAGGCTGCTCGACGAATTCCTCGCCGAGCTCGCGTTTCATCTGATCAACCTCACGATCGCGGTCGATCCCCAGCGGATCGCCGTGGGCGGTGGGATGGTGCGCTCCTGGGACGTGATCGGTCCCCGGTTGCGGGCGGCGCTCGACGTGGCCGTCCCGTTTCCTCCGGAGCTCGTCCCGGCCGCGTTCCCCTACGAGGCGCCGCTGATCGGCGCTCTGGCCCTGGGTGTCGAGGCCGGCCACGAGCGGCTCTTCGGCACCCCGGCCGCTTCACCCCCCGAAGAAGTCCCGAGCCCCCGATAGCGATGAAGAAGGGACGGCGAGCATGAGGCGCAGCAAGGCCCTGATCGCCCTGATCGCGCTGAGCACGGTCCTCACCGCGTGCAGCAGCGGATCCAAGCCGAGCACGGCCGCGTCCAACCCGGCCGAGGACGCGAAGGCCGCCGGAACTGACGGCCCGCACAAGCCGGGTGGCACGGTCACCATCTCCAACGAGCAGGGCCAGACCTGGCCGTGCCAGTTCAACCCGTTCAACCCGAGCAACAGCCCCGAGTCGCTGGGCTTCATCTACGAGCCCCTGGTGCACATCGACGTGGTCGGCAACGCCAAGGAGACGCCGATGCTGGCGACCTCCTACGAGTGGAGCGCCGACCAGAAGACCGTCACCTTCACCATCCGGGACGGCATCAAGTGGAGTGACGGGCAGCCGCTGACCGCGGACGACGTCGCGTACACGTACGAGATCATGAAGAAGACACCGGCGACCGACGTCTTCGCGCTGTGGACCGGCGCCGGACTGAAGAGCGTCACCGCGACCGGCAACAAGGTCGCGTTCGTCTTCGACCAGGTCGCCAAGACCTACTTCTACCCGCTGGCCGGCGAGATCGGCATCGTGCCGAAGCACATCTGGTCGACCGGTGACCCCGCGGCACACCCGGACACCTGGGCCGACGCCAAGCCGGTCGGTTCCGGTCCGATGCTGATGAACACCTGCGGGCCCAACAACATCGAGTACGTCGCCAACCCGACCTTCTGGCAGCCCGGCAAGCCGGCGATCCAGAAGCTGGAATACCCGGCGTACCTCGAC
The DNA here is from genome assembly GCF_040682075.1 of Actinoplanes sp. NPDC051411. NCBI lineage: Bacteria > Bacillati > Actinomycetota > Actinomycetes > Micromonosporales > Micromonosporaceae > Actinoplanes > Actinoplanes sp. NPDC051411. The sequence continues at coordinate 6,943 of NZ_JBFBAD010000127.1, forward strand.
AACGGCCCGGCCAACAACGACCTGGCCTCGGGCAAGGCGCAGTGGGGAAGCCAGTTCATCCCCAACATCAAGACTTTCTACCTGAACAAGTCGCCGAACAACCACACCTGGTCGCCGCCGCTGCTCAACGTCGGCCTGTTCCCCAACCTCGACCCGTCGCACAAGGCCACCAGCAACCTGGCCGTACGGCAGGCGATCGCCAGCGCGATCGACCGCAACAAGATCGCGCTGATCGGTGAGGGCGGGCAGCAGCCGGCCGCCAACCAGAGCGGCATCGTGACGCCGACCTTCGACAAGTACTTCGACCAGGCCGGTCTCGCCGCCGCGGGCTACGACAAGCCGAATGTCGACAAGGCCAAGCAGCTGCTGCAGGGCGCGGGCTACTCGTCGAGCAACCCGCTCAAGCTGAGCGTCATCTCGATCACCGGCTACACCGACTGGGACGCCTCGCTGGCCGTCATCAAGCAGCAGCTGGCCCCGATCGGCATCGAGATCACGGTCGACGACCTGGCGCAGCAGACGTTCGACAACCGGCTCTTCACCGGCGACTACGACCTCGCGTACTACGCCGAGCCGAACAGCGGCCCGACGCCGTACTACGAGATGCGCCAGCTCATGTACTCGAAGAACTCGGCGCCGCTCGGCAAGCCGGCCACCTCGAACTACGAGCGCTACAACAACCCGGACGTCGACAAGCTGCTCGACCAGTACGCGACGGCCGACGACGCCACCCAGACGTCGATCATCAAGCAGCTGGCGGCGTTCTGGATCAAGGACGTCCCGATGATCCCGACCACCGAGTCGGTCGACTGGTTCCAGTACAACACCGCTGACATCCTCGGCTGGCCCACCCCGACCAACCCGTACGCGGAGCCGTCGGCCTACCGGGCCATCGACGCCGAACAGGTGATCCTGCACCTGTACTCCCAAGCAGCCCAGAAGTAGCCCGGAAGTAGTTCGGAAAAACCAAGGGATCCGCCCATGAGGTTCGTACTCAGACGCCTGGGCTTCTTCGTGCTCACCTTGTGGGCGGCCCTCACCGTGAACTTCTTCATCCCCCGGTTCATGCCGGGGGACCCGATCCTGGCGCTGCAGGCCCGCAGCCGGACGCGGCTGTCGCCGGCTGCCCTGCAGTCGATGCTGACCGCGTTCGGCTACAAGCCGCACGAGAACATCATCAAGCAGTACTTCGTCTATCTGGGCCACATGTTCACCGGCAGGTGGGGCGTCTCGATCGGCTCCAACCTCGGTGAGCCGGTCGGCAAGATCGTCAGCGAGGCGCTGCCGTGGACGCTCGGCCTGGTCGGGGTCGCCACGATCCTCGCCTTCATCATCGGCTCGCTGGTCGGGATCGTGGCCGGCTGGCGCCGCGGCGGCGTGATCGACTCGGTCCTGCCGTCGGTGTTCGTGGTGACCTCGGCCCTGCCGTACTTCTGGGTCGGCCTGCTGCTGATCCTGGTCTTCTCGGTGTGGACCAACGGTTTCCTGCCGTCCGACTTCAACTACGACAGCGACCTGACGCCGGGCCTGAACGGCACGTTCATCCTCAATGTGCTCCAGCACGCGATCCTGCCCGGCGTGACGATCGTGATCACGGCGGTCGGCGGCTGGGTGCTGACCATGCGGAACAACATGATCACCACGCTGGCCGAGGACTACGTCCGGATGGGACGGGCCAAGGGCCTGTCCAACCGCAAGATCATGTACCAGTACGCGGCCCGCAACGCGTTCCTGCCCAACCTGTCCGGCTTCGCCATGTCGCTCGGCTTCGTCATCTCCGGCGCGATCCTGGTCGAATACGTCTTCAACTATCCCGGCCTGGGCTACCTGCTCTACAACGCCGTCTCCAACACCGACTACCCGCTCATGCAGGTGCTGTTCATGCTGTTCACGGTCGCCGTGCTGGTCTCGGTGCTGATCTGCGACCTCGCGACGGCCTGGCTGGACCCGCGCGCCCGGGCCAAGGGGTGATCAACCGATGACCGCATTGCTGACCACGGCGGCGACCGCCGAGCCGGCACCGACCCGGCGAAAGAAGGGCGGTGCGCTGCGCAACCTGCGGCGCAACCCCAAGGCGCTGACCGGGCTGATCATCTTCGTGATCTTCCTGATCTTCGCGGCCGTGCCGCAGCTGTTCACCTCGGTGCGCGACCCCAACGAGCTGGCCTTCGCGCCGTCGATCCCGCCGGGCCAGGACGGCCACCTGCTCGGCACCACCGCGCTCGGGCAGGACATCTGGGCCCAGCTCGTCTACGGCACCCGGCAGTCGCTGCTGATCGCGGTCGTCGCCGGCCTGTTCGCGACCGTCCTGTCGGTGCTCGTCGGGGTGTCCGCCGCCTACCTGGGCGGCTTCGCCGACGAGATCCTGTCGATGGTCACGAACATCTTCCTGATCCTGCCGACGTTCCCGCTGATCATCATCCTGGCCACCTACGCCGGCAAGGGCACGCTCACCGTCATCCTGGTCGTGCTGGTGCTGACCGGCTGGTCGTACGGCGCCAACCAGTTGCGGGCCCAGGCGCTGTCGCTGCGCAACCGCGACTTCCTCGAATCGGCCCGGGTGCGCGGCGAACGACGGTCGTACATCATCGTCTTCGAGGTCCTGCCGACGATGACCTCGCTGATCGTGGCCAACTTCCTCGGCGCCGCGCTCTACTCGGTGCTCACCGCGGCCGGCCTGCAGTTCCTCGGCCTCGGCGACCCCAACTCGATCAGCTGGGGCACGATGCTCTACTGGTCGCAGAACCAGCAGGCGCTGCAGAGCGGCATGCCGCTCTGGTCGATCGCGCCGGGTCTCTGCGTGGCCCTTCTCGGTGTCTCGTTCGCGCTGCTCAACTACGCGTTCGACGAGATCAGCAACCCTGCCCTGCGGCCCGTGAGGAGGCGTCGTGCCCGGCGCACCGCTGCTTAGTGTGAAAGACCTGCGGGTCGAGTACGCCACGGGCGACCAGCCGGTCAAGGCCGTCGACGGCGTCAGCTTCGACGTCCACAACGGCGAGTTCGTCGGCGTGGTCGGCGAGTCCGGCTGCGGCAAGTCGACGATGCTGTTCGCGATCGCCCGGCTGCTCAGCCCGCCGGCCGAGATCGCCGGCGGCAGCGTCGAGTTCAGCGGCCGGAACCTGGTCACGATGACCGAGAAGGAACTCAACGTCCTGCGCTGGCGGGACTACTCGGTCGTCATGCAGAGCGCGATGAACGCGCTCAACCCGGTCGCCTCGATCGCCGCCCAGTTCGCCGACACGATGAAGGCGCACGGCCGGTACAGCCGGCAGGAGATCCACGACCGCTCGGTCGAGGTGCTCCAGCTGGTCGGCATCGACCAGATCCACCTCAAGAGCTACCCGCACCAGCTCAGCGGCGGCATGCGGCAGCGCGCGATGATCGCGATGGCGCTGCTGTTCACCCCCGACCTGGTCATCATGGACGAGCCGACCTCGGCCCTCGACGTGGTCGCCCAGCGCTCGCTGATGGTGCAGATCAAGGAGCTCCAGCAGCGGCTCGGGTTCGCGGTCATCTTCGTCACCCACGACATGTCGCTGGTCAGCCACTTCTCCGACCAGCTGCTGGTGATGTACGCCGGGCAGGTCATCGAGACCGGTCCGACCCGCGCGGTCTTCGACTCGCCCGCCCATCCGTACAGCCGGGGCCTGCTCGACGCGTTCCCGTCCATCCGCGGGCCGCGGGTCGAGCTCACCGGCATCCCGGGCAGCCCGCCCGACCTGGCCCGGCTCCCGGCCGGCTGCCGGTTCCAGCCGCGCTGCCCGGTCCGCTTCGACGAATGCGCGACCGTGCTGCCCGATCTCTACCCGGTGGGCCCGGCCCGGAGCAGGTGCCTGCTCGACGCCCCGGGGCGAAAGGAGGCCACCCGATGACGCCACTGTTGGAGACCCGCGGGCTGACCCGGCACTTCCGGGTCGGGGGGACGTTCTCCCGTAAACGCCTGCACGCGGTCGACGAGGTCGACCTGACCATCGGCGAGCGTGAGATCGTCGCGCTGGTCGGGGAGAGCGGCAGCGGCAAGTCGACGATCGCCCGCCTGCTCGCCCGGGTCCACGAGCCGACCGAGGGCGAGATCCTCTACCAGGGCCGGCCGCTGAGCCAGATCCGCGGCCGCAAGGATGAGCTGGCCTACCGCAGCGACGTGCCGATGGTCTTCCAGGACCCGTTCAGCTCGCTCAACCCGGCCTACCGGGTCAGCCACGGCATCCTCCGCGGGCTCGTGCTGCACCGGCCCGACCTCAACGCCTCGCAACGAGAGGCCGAGGCCCGGCGGGTGGTCGAGGCCGTCGGCCTGCATCCGGCGGCCGAGATCCTCGAGCGTTTCCCGTACGAGCTGAGCGGTGGACAACGGCAACGGATCGGTTTCGCGCAGGCGCTGGCGTACCGGCCCAAGCTGATCCTGGCCGACGAGCCGGTGTCGATGCTCGACGTGTCGATCCGCATCGGCCTGCTCAACGTGATGGCCGGCCTGCGCGAGAACGAGGGCGTGTCGATCCTCTACATCACGCACGACATCGCCAGCGCGCGCTACGTCTCCGACCGGGTCGCGGTCATGTACGGCGGCCACCTGGTCGAGCACGGCCCGACCGAGGCGGTGCTGAGCCGGCCCAAGCACCCGTACACGCAGCTGCTGCTGTCGGCGGTGCCGGATCCGCGGGCGGCGCTCGACCCGGACGCGGTCAAGGACCGGGGTGAGCCGCCGCGCGTCGTCGACCCGACACCGGGGTGCCGGTTCCGGGCGCGCTGCCCGTTCGCCATCGACCGCTGCTCGGTCGAGACGCCGCGGCTGCGCCAGCTCGGCGTCGACCATCAGGCCGCGTGTCACGTGGCCGAACCGGACGCCGACATCCTCGCGGAAGCCGGGGCCTGACTTCCCGTACGGAAAAAGAGCTTGCCGCCGGGAAACCCGGCGGCAGGCCTCACTTCTTCTTCTTGCCCTTCCTGCCCTCGGCCGACGGCAGCGGCCGCGGCGGGTGGGCGGCCAGGTAGTCCTTCAGGATCGGCGCGCCGACCTTCACCAGGTCCTTGGCGCGGCGCTCCACGTCGGCCGGGGTCGCGTGCTGGGTCGGCGGGACGTGGATGGCGATCGATCCGGTGAACAGGATCAGGTCGTCGACGGTGCCCGGGAAGTCGCGGCACATCTGCACCGAGGCCTGCAGCTGCGACTCGGGGAGGTACCCGACGTGCTCGGCCATCCCGGCCACCCACGCGTCGGCGTGCACCAGGTAGGACGCGGGCAGCCGGCCCGGCCCGCCCACCACGGCGAGCGTGGCGTGCCGCGGCCCGTCGTCGGCCGACGCCTTCAGGATCATGTAGCCGATCATGGCGAGGCCGAGCACCAGCGGGATCCCGATGGCGAACTGGACGTTGCCGGACATCGCGAGGATCGCGACGCCGAGCACCGCCAGCATGATCGCGCCGCCCATGATCGTGCTGCCGCCCTCGCTGCCCTCCTCGGACTCGGCCTCGTCCAGGCACCGTCGGATGATCGTGTCGAGAATCTGGTCGGTGGGCTGCCAGAGGTCCTCACGGACCGGCAGCGGTCGTTTCGACTGGCCCATCGGCATCCTTTCCTCACGGGCCTGCGGGGGGTGTTCTGCCTGCGCTATCGGTCGCCCGGCGGCCCGGGTTGAAGGAAATCCGCCTGCAGTCCCGCTGCACCCGGTGCCGCCTCGCAACGAGTGCAGTAACGTGCCAACGGTGAACCTCCGGGAGTTGAAGCGCTCGCGAACCCGCCAGGCGCTGGTCGACGCGGCCTACGAACTGTTCGCCGCCAAAGGCTTCGAGGCGACCACGATCGCCGAGATCGCAGCCCGGGCCGAGGTCGGCACCCGCACGTTCTTCAGCTACTTCCCGACCAAGGAAGACGTGCTGTTCCCGGCGAGCGACGCCCGCGTGCGGATCGCCCTGGCGGCGATCGCCGGCCGCGAACCCGGCGAGGAACCGGCGTCGGTGCTGCTGCGGGCGCTGCGCGAGGCCGGCGAGGCGAACGACGACATGACCGGGCCGCTCGCGGCGATGCGCACCAAGCTGACGATGTCGGTCCCGTCGGTCCGCGGGCGGGCGCTGCAACTGCAGTGGGAGGCCCAGGAGGAGATCGCCCGCCATCTCGCCGCGGCCTACCCCGGGGAGCTGGACGAGATCGGGGCGGCGGCGCTGGTCGGGGCGTTCGTCGGGGCGGTCAACGGCGCCCTGATGACGCTGCTGCGGGACCCGGCCCGGCGGGGCGACCAGGCGGCGGTCCAGCGCGCGACCGACGTGGCCCTGCGCCCGTGGTCGGCTCGCCCGTGACCCGCTCAGAAAGCCGCGTTCAGGATCCCGCTCAGAAGGCCGCCCTTCAGGATCCCGCTCAGAAGGCCGCCCTTCAGGATCCCGCTCAGAAGGCCGCCTTCAGGATCCCGCTCAGAAGGCCGCCTTCAGGATCGCCAGGGCGTCGGCCTCGGTGACCGGGCGCGGGTTGCTCGGCGGGGCAGCCTCGGCGATCAGCGCCGCCGCCTCGGGCAGGCGGTCCTCGGGCAGGCCCAGCGCGCGAAGTGAGCGCGGCGCCTCGACGGCCGTGTAGAGCGCGTCGAGGGCCGCCCGCGCGTCCGGCGCGTCCAGGGCGCGGGCGAGGCGGGCCGCCTCCCGCGGGGCCGCCGGGGCGTTGAAGGCGAGCACGTGCGGCAGCACGACGGCGTGGGTCTGGGCGTGGGGCAGGTCGTAGGCGCCGCCCAGAACGTGGCAGATCTTGTGGTGGAGGCCCGAGCCCGCTCCGGCGAAGGCCAGCGCGCCCAGGTAGGCCCCGTACAGCGTCGACGACCGGCCCTCCAGCGCGGCCGGGTCGGCGTGGACCCGGGGGAGACCCTCGGCCAGGGCGTGCGCGGCCTCCAGGGCCAGGGCCGTGTCGACCGGGTTGACGCGGGGCGCCCAGAGCGAGTCGACGCAGTGGGCCAGGGCGTTGAGGCCGCTCGCGATCGACATCTCGACCGGCAGGCTCAGCGTCAGCGCCGGGTCGTAGATCACCGTGCGGGGCAGGACCCGTTCGTCGACGCCCGTGGTCTTGCGCCCGTCGTCGGTCAGGCCCCAGACCGGGGTGACCTCGCTGCCGGCGTACGTCGTGGGGACCGCGACGATCGGCAGCCCGCTGGAGAGGGCGACCGCCTTGGCGGTGCCGGTGGCCGAGCCGCCGCCGACCGCGAGCAGAAGGTCGGCGCCGGTCTCCTCGGCCCGGCGCCGGGCCGCGTCCGCGACCTCGACCGGCACGTGCATGCGGACCTCGTCGACCACGCCGGCCATCGGGAGGCTCGCGGTCAGCGAGGCGGCCTGCTCCCGCGCCGAGGGCGCGGCCACCAGCAGTACGCGGTGAGCACCGTGCCGTTCGACCTCGGCCGCCAGTCGCGTGCGGGCGGTGCCGGCGCCGAAGACGACCCGCTGGGTGTAGCTCTGATGCTCGAAGATCACCCAGCAATTAAATCCCGGGCGCGAGCCTCTGCTTGCTCGGGGTTGGTCGGACGGCACGTTGAGTCACGAGCGCCGGTCGACTTATCGCCAGAATCGGGAATGTCGGATCCGTCTGTCAGATATCAGACGCTTTGGCCTCTGCGGCCTCTTGAATCGCCTGGTCAACGCGTATTTCACTGGCCCTGCGGACAGGATCGGCGCCCCTCGGGGGTTGATACCGAGAGTGTTCGATCGACTACACATAGCTGAATCGGTCGATCGCGAGGCCCGGGGCCCGCAGGCGTTTGGCGAGATATGTTCCGCTGGCCCACTCGATGATCGCCCGGGCCCGTCACCTGCGATATTGACCTCGCGCGCCCTCGGGCGGCCGGCGTCGTCCACCCTCGGGGCCGGTCGGGCGGGGTGAATCTACCCCCTCGGCGCAACACGCCCACCTCGCGCAGAGTGATTGCGCACGGATAACGCCCAGTGATTCGGCACGTCTGGGATCATCCCGACCCGATCGGTCCTGACCAGGGTGAATCAATCGACTTGGTTGCGTCACTGTTATACGCTGCGGACACGCAGCTACCAGAGGATCGCCCATGTTTAGTGCAGCAGTGATCACTGATCGTAATGGGAGTCTCGACTGGGTCGTGCTGGGTTGCGCACGGTTCGATTCGGCCGAGCAGGTGTGGCGCGAACCCGCCACCGACGGCGCCGTCCTCCGCTGGGACGGCGGCGAGGTCGCCGAGATGCTCGTCGAGCCGTTCTGCTCCCGCTGCGACGGCGCCACCGACGGCTTCCTCATCGGCACCGGCTTCGACGAAGACCTGGCCGCCCTCCGCCTGTGCGACGGTTGCGCCCTCGCCGTGCGCCCGGCCGAAATGCTGCGCTGGGTGCCCCTGACCGGCGCCGCCACCGAACTCGGCGTCCCCGTCCGCCTCGCCGACGCCGACCGCGGCGGCCAGGCCCGGCGCGAACGCCACACCCTGGCCGTGCTGGACGACCTCGAGGCCGTGATCGTCGCCGACGAGCTGCGCGCCCACATCACCGACCCGGCCTGGCGCGACCGCGTCGCCCGCGTCGCCGCGGCCAACAACCAGGTGGTCGTGGCCGTGGCGGCCGCGGTGTCGGCCCTGAGCGACGTCGAGGTCCTCGACCTCTACCCGTCCCTGGCCGAACTGGGCCGCAAACTACCCCGCTCCGCCACCAGCTGGCTGGAGTCCTCGGGCCCGGTCGCCGCGGCCCGCCTCGGCCTGCCGTGCCTGGGGGCCGGCGCCTGACCTGGCAGCTCCGGGGCGGTGTCTTGTCGCCAGACTCGAGCTACGACCTGCCCGCCGAGGGCGCCCGCCTCAGCCGCGATGAGCGACCGCTGGGCCGGCCTGGCCCCGGCGGCCGGTCGCTGTCCGCCTACGGCATCGCCCCCCGACCTGAAGAAGGACGCCTTCCACCGCCTTCTTCTGGCTTGGTTTTAACCGGTGCGGCGTGGCCTGGGATTGGTTGATTTCTTGGATTGCCGGCTGCTGGCGTGGCGGTGGCCGTCCGGGTCCTGCTGGAGGGTTTCGGTGCGGCGGCGGGACAGCCGGCTTGCCGCATAGGTGCCGAAACCCCCTTCGGGCTCCGGCCGGGGTGAGCCGCCCGGGTGGGGCGGGGCGTTCCCAAGGCCGGCGTAGGTCCGCGACGGCGCCGCGGGCCAGGCGTCGCTGGGTGTAGGCGGCCAGCACGAGCCAGGTCCGCCGGTCGGTCGGCAGCGGCCGGGTTGCGGGGTTTCGGGCTGTGACCACCAGAGCCAGACCGGTTGCGCGGTCGAGCCTGAGGGCAGCCGGTCGACGGTACCCTCGAGGACCGGCAGGACACCGGGTAGGCCGGGGGTGCAGCCGGTTCCAGGATCGTGCGGTCGCTGTGCCGTCGAGCCGGCTATCGGTAGTGGTGGCCGCATCGGGTTCGCCCCAGCTGGCGCAGTCGTCGCCGGGGGCGAGCCGGCGGATGTCCAGCGGAGCAGTCCACGAACTGCGTCCTGGCCATGAACCTGAGCCTGCACTGAGTGCGCCGAGGAAATGACTGTAGAACTGCAGTGAGTGCAGCTATCGTCGGGGCATGCGGACAGTGCTTATCTCCGGGGCCGGCGTCGGCGGCCCCACCCTTGCCTACTGGCTGGCGCGCGCCGGCTTCCAGCCCACCGTCGTCGAGCGTTCGGCCGGGCAGCGGTCGAGCGGCAACCCGGTCGACGTGCGCGGGCCGGCCCTGCCGGTCGTCGAGCGGATGGGCCTGGTCGAAGCGTTGCGGGCGAACGCCACCCAGGCCACCGCCCTCCGGTTCGTCGACCGGGGAGGTCGCCTCGGCCGCCGGATGACGATGGGGCCGGACCGGAAGAACGAGGTCGAGATCCCGCGGGCCGACCTCGCCCGGGTCCTGTTCGAGGCGGCCGGGAACGATGCCGAGTTCGTCTACGACGACTCGATCGCCGCGATGGCGCAGGACGACGACGGCGTCGACGTGACCTTCGACAGCGGCCGGCAGCGGCGCTTCGACCTTGTCGTCGGTGCCGACGGGCTGCACTCCAATGTGCGGCGGCTGGCGTTCGGGCCGGAGGGCGACTTCGTGCGCTACCTCGGCATCTACGTGGCGACCACGGCCCTCGGCGAGCCGGCCGGGCAGCCCCACGACGTGGTGCTCTACAACAGCCCGGGCCGCCTGGTGTCGATCCACCCGGCCCGCGGCACGGCCCTCGTCGCGTTCATTTTCCGCCACGCGACGGTGACCGACTTCGACTACCGCGACGGCGCGCAGCACCGGCGGATCCTGGCCGGCGCCTTTGAGAAGGATGACGGCTGGCGGGTCCCCTCGCTCGTCGCGACGGCGCAGCAGGCCGACGATCTCTACTTCGACGCCGTCAGCAAAGTGGTCCTGCCGTCGTGGTCGAACGGGAGGGTCGTGCTGCTCGGCGACTCGGCGGCCTCGGTCTCGCTGCTCGGCGACGGCTCCAGCATGGCGATCGCGGGCGCCTACACGCTGGCCGAACACCTCAAGCAGGCGGACCACCGGCAGGCGTTCAGGAACTACGAGGTCGAGCACCGGCGCCGCACCGATCCCCGAAGGCGCGGCGCCGGGCTCGCGGCGGCGATGCTGGTCCCGAAGAGCCGGGCGGGCATCGTCACCCGTAATGCGGCGGCCAGGTTCCTCCCGGCCGGCCGGTAACTCAGGAGGGGGCGAACTCGGCCGCCCGCGAGGCCGGGACCGCCGCCAGGAACAGCCGCGACCGGAAGGCGGTCACATAACGGTCGTCCGCCCGCAGCCGGACCCGGCCGTCACCCGCCGGCACCGGGCAGAACGCCGACCCCCCGGACCGTTCGAACCGGAGCGCCGAGTCTTGAGCGTGCAGGTAGAAACCCGGGTGGCGCGCCGACTCGAGCGTCACGCAGTCGCCGGCGGCGTGCACGACGAACGATGTGCCCCAGCGGCCTCGCGAGACCAGCGAAAGGGTGCCACCCACCCGGAGGCCGCCGATCACCGACGGCTTCCGCACCGGCGCCGGCGAACTGTGATGGACCGCGGCCGGCGCCTTGTGATGAGGAGAGGACGACGGCGACGACGGCGTGCGGGCCGGCGTCGGTGAGTGCGACGGCGACCGCGACGGCGACGAGGACGACGACGGCGAGGACAACGGCATCGGTCCCAGCGTGACCGGGTCGGCCACGGCGATCTGCGGGACCGGCGGCGCGGTGCCGGCCCGGTCGGCCAGCACGACGAAGGCCGTCCCCCCGACGGCCAGCGCGACCAGGCAGGTCACGGCGACCCGCAGCCGGACCTGCCGCGGATCCTCGACCTGGGCGAAAACGGGCATGGCCTGGGGCCGCCGGCCGGTTTCGCGGGGCCGGACCGGGTAGAAGACCGGCACGCGCGGCGGCGGCGGCGTCACCAGCGGCGGACGGCCGGGCAGCGCCCGCCGGGCCTGGAACGTCTCGAGCCAGCCACCGATGCGCAGCCCGTCACGCTTCGAGCCGTCGCGTCGCGGGTCCTCAATGGGCATCTGACCGTCTTCCGCCTCGGGCTAAAGACCTACTTAAAACTTGCGATAAGCCATGTTGGTAGTAATGGCCACTATTCGCAAGGGGTTGATCACGGGGAATCAGCAAACCTTCTGACGATCGAACCCGCCGCGCCCACGCCCCGTACTCCCCATCGACGATCACCGACCCGAGGGGGCGCCCATGGACCCCGGCGACCAGCCCGAAACCCCCGACACCCCGGCTGAGCGGTCCGGTCCGGCCCCGAGGGCCGCAGGCGGCGACGGTACGGGCATGGGGCCCCGTGGTGGCTCCTATCTGACCGCCCCCACGCGCGCTTCACTCGGTCAAGCCAGGACCGACGGCGACGGCCGGGCGACGCTGGAGTTCCCGGCCGAGTCCCGCTCGGGCGCCGTCACGTCGGCGGCCGGCCGCGCCCCCGATGATGTGCCGGGCGGGCGGCCCGGCGCGGCGGGCGGCCGGGCGCCGTCGGAGTTGCCGGCCGGCTCTCGCTCGGGTGCCGTGGCGTCGGCGGGTGGCGGGGCCGCGGATGAGGGTCCGGGCGGTCGGGCGACGCTGGAGTTCCCGGGCGGCTCTCGTTCGGGTGCCGTGGCGTCGGCGGCCGTGGATGAGGGTCCGGGCGGTCGGGCGACGCTGGAGTTTCCGGGCGAGTCTCGCTCGGGTGCCGTGGCGTCGGCGGGTGACGGGGCCGTGGGGGAGATGCCGAGTGGTCACCCGGGCGGCAGCGGTGGCAGGACCCGCGCCGCCAGGCCCACTGTGCGCGAGGGGTGGCCGAATATCGCTGACTATTGGCCCGACGCGCCGCAGAGGATGGGGCCGCCGGCCGATCTGACCGAAGAGCCGGGGGCTGCGCCCACCCGGATCGGAGCGCCGTGGCAGCAGGCGGGCGCCGCGTCTGCGGGAAGCGGAGCGGTTGGCCGGCAGCAGGGAGCTGTGTCGGCGGGGAGTGGGGCGGTTGGTCGGGAGTTGGGCGCTTCGTCGGCGGGGAGTGGGGCGGTTGGTCGGGAGTTGGGCGCTTCGTCGGCGCGGAGTGGGGCGGTTGGTCGGGAGCTGGGCGCGTCTTCTGCTCGGAGTGGGGCGGTTGGTCGGGAACGAAAGGCTGCTGCTCGCGGCGATGCGGCTGGGCTTGGGGCGCGAGGGGCGGCGGCGCGGGTTGGAGTTGCCGGGCCGGGGGGCGGGGCGGGGAGCTGGGCTGTCCGTGCCCCGGAGGCGGGGGCGGGTGCTGGCCGGAGTTGGCCTGGCGGTGCTGTTGCTTTTGGGGGGCCGGGTCGCCGCGTACAGGAAAATGGCGGGAGGGAACCGCCTGGAGGGAGGCCCGCCGGCGGCCCGGCCGACGGTTGTGGCGCCGGTGCGGCCGGTTGGGCCGGTGGCTGTGCTGCCCTCGCCGGGCCTGTCCAAGGCGAGCGGCGGGGCGGCCCGGCGGAAGACGGCGCCGGCGACGCCCGGGCGGCCGGCTGAGGGGACGTTTGTGCTGGTTGGCGACGTCTCGGATATCACGGTTTCGACGGGGCGGCTCGACCACGGGATCGTCCAGGTCACTGTGCCGGACGGGAGCGACGCGCGGCCGCGGACCACGGTGGACGGCGGCGCGGTCGAGGTCGGGGTGCGCGACGGCGGGCGCAACACCGATCTTGACGTGCGGTTGGACAGCCGGGTGTCGTGGGTGATCCGGTTCGGGGGCGGGGCGCGGCGGATGAACGTCGACCTCGGGGGGACGCGGGTGCGGAGCGTGACGTTCGACCGGGGAGTGGCGCGGATCGATCTGCGGCTGCCCCCGCTCGACGGCACGCTGCCGATCACCTTGAACGGTGGCGTCAACCAGTGGCGGATCGTGACCGCCGGGCGGGTGGGAGTCCAGGTGGTGGCGCGGCAGGGTGCCGGCGACGTGGAGTTCTACGGGCGGGACCGGGGCGGGCTCGACCGGGGTGACCGGGTCAGCTCGGACGGCCGGGACGGAATCGACGTGGACGCCTCGGCCGGGTTCGGCTCACTGACGGTGACCGGGGCGTAGGGAGCCGGCTCTACAGCCGATCCGCGTCCATCACCGCCCGGGCGAAGTCGCGCGGTGCCTCCTGCGGCACGTTGTGACCGACGTCGAACGTGCGGTGCTGATACGGGCCGGTGAAATGCGCCCGGTACGCGCTTCCGTCGCCGGCCGGGGTGAACGGGTCGTACCGGCCGTCGATCGTGATGGTCGGGACCGCGATGGCCGGCGCGTTCTGCAGTCTGGCCTCGATCGCCGCGTACTCGGGTTCGGCCGGGGCCAGGCTCTGCCGCCAGCGGTAGTTGCCGAGCACGATCGTCTCGAAGTCGGGGTTCGCGAACGCGGCCGCCGTACGGTCGTACGTCGCGGTGTCGAACTTCCACGTCGGCGAGTTGAACTTCCAGATGAACTCGCCCAGCTCGTACTTGTACCGGTGCAGCCCCTTCGCGCCGCGGTCGGTGACGAAGTAGTACTGGTACCACCAGGCGTTCTCGGCCGCGGGCGGCAGCGGCGACAGGTTGGCTTCCAGGTTCGTGATCAGATAGCCGGTCACCGAGACGAGCGCCCGGACCCGTTCCGGCCACAGCGCCGCGATGATGTCGGCGGTCCGTGAGCCCCAGTCGTAGCCGGCCAGGACCGCCCGCCGGATCTTCAGCGCGTCCATCAGCGCGAGGATGTCGAGCGCGAACGCGGCCTGATCCACGTTGCGGGGCGTGGACGCGGACCGGAAGGTCGTGCTGCCGTACCCGCGGAAATACGGGACGATCACCCGGTGTCCGCGGGCGGCCAGCAGCGGTGCGACCTCCTCGAAGCTGTGGATGTCGTAGGGGAAGCCGTGCATCAGGATGACCGGGACGCCGCGCGACGGTCCCATCTCGACGTAGCCGTTGTCGAGGACACCGGCGGGCAGTTGGCGTACAGGCCCGAAAGAGGTGCCTCGCGGCACCTGCCCGAGCCCCGCGGTGAGGGCCGCCGCCCCGCTCGCCTGAAGGATCCGGCGGCGGCTGGGGTGATTGCTGGTCGTCATGCGACGAACGTCGCACAACCGGCAAGCCCACCGAACCAGGGATAATCCCTGGGCCTCAGCAGGAGCCCAGCATGCCAGTCGGTGCGGTCTTCCCCGTGTCCGGTGACGGTGAGCGTGGCCGGCTCGGTTCTCGCGGTCGAGGCGGCGAACCGTTTTGGAGCAGTGCGCTCAGCCCGGCGAACGGGCTGAGCGCGGATCAGAACGGGGCCGGGCCGCTTCCCGCGAGCGACATCAGGATCTGCGTCGCGAGCAGCTTACGGACGCCGGTGACGTTCACCGCGCCGATGTTGTCGTACGGCAGTTCCAGGGACAGCCCGTCGCCGGCCGCGCGAAGGTCGGCGCTGGTCTGGTCCGGCCGGAACGTGCCGCCCCAGCTGTCGATACCTCCCCGCTGATTGGTGCTGAGGGAAGCCATGCCTGATACCTGGGTGCCGTCGACGAGGGTCAGCCTCGCTGGACCGGAGTAGGTCGTCATAGTCGTCAACCGTAACTGGCTCCCGTCGGGCAGCGCCGCACAGGAGCGCGAACTGGACGGGGCGGGGTCTGTGCCTCCGGCTTCCGGTCTCGATGACCGCCTATTCACTTCGGTGTTCTTTCCCGGCTTCCGACCGGGCCAATGCGCCGATCGGTCCGATTTATCGGTCGGCTATTGTTTACGGGAATTGAACGTCCTGGTGATTTTCCGGAGGCGACACATCATGGCCAAGCAAGTGATTACGGTGCTGACCGACGACCTCGACGGTGGCGACGCCGATCGTACGGTGGAGTTCGCTCTCGACGGCATCAACTACACCATCGATCTGTCGGAGAAGAACGCCGGCAAGCTGCGCAAGGCCCTCGACCCGTACCTGGGGGTCGCGTCCCGGGTCGGCCGCAACAGCGCGAGCCGGGTTCACCTGTCGCGCCCGGCGGTGCCGGCCCGGGCCAACCGCGACCAGAATCAGGCCATCCGCGAGTGGGCGGTCAAGAACGGATACCCGGTTTCTGACCGTGGCCGCATTCCGGGCTCGGTCGTCGAGGCATTCCACGCCCAGCGGTGAATTGAATGCCGGCCACGCCCGCGATGATTATCGGCGCGGCGACGAGCAGCAGTTGCGTGCCGGCCGGCCGGTGGGCGGCGAAGCCGAGGAGTCCGGCGCCGAGCGCGGAGGCCGCCGTCTTGACTCCGGCGCCGATGGTGAAGACCTGCGTACGGATCGTCTCGGCGGCCAGCTGATTGCGGGCCAGGAACAGCGCGGCCGCGAAAGGCCCGGTGAAGATCCCCGACAGTCCGAACAACGTCGCGGTCAGCGTCAGCGAATGCGCGACGGCCGCCAGCGCGAGGGGCACGCCGCTCCCGACCATGGCCCAGGCGGTCACGTTCGGCGCCCAGGCCGCGGGCAGCGGTCGCCAGATCCACAGCAGCGAGCCCGCGAAGGCGCCACCGGCGACCACGCTGAGCAGTAGGCCGGCCCGGGCGGGTTCGTGCGCCGAGGCGGCCAGAGTGGCAGCGACGACGGGGAGACCACCCCATCCGAGCTGGCCGAAACCGGTGGTGAGGGTGAGCGTGCGCAGGGCGGGGTCGCGGGCGATCGCGACGAGGCCGGCTGCCGCAACGGTGCCGGCGGCGGGCAGGTCGAGGGTCAGGACGCCGACCGCGCCGAGCCCGGCCGCAACGGCCAGGGCGAGGACGGCGGGGCCGGGCCCGGCGGCTGCCGCGACCAGGCCGACCGCCGCTGGGCCGGCCATCCCGGCGACGTTGTAGAACAGCGAATCCAGCCCGAAGGCGCGGGCCTCGCGACCGGACCCGGCCAGCGACGCCAGCCGGCTGGTCAGCCCGCCGGACACCGCCGGCCCGCAGCACCCGGCCACGGCGAGAACGGCGTACGTCGCCCACAGCGGCGCCCGGCCGAGCAGGGCGACCGAGGCCGCGAGGCCACCGCCGAAGACGGCGATCGCGCCACCGAGCACCGTGGCCGGCCGGCGCGACCGGTCGACCAGCCGGCCGACCCGGGGCGCGGCCACGACGTGGGGGATGAGCAGGGTGGCGACCAGCGTGCCGCCGACGGCGGCGCTGGCCGTGCGATCAAGAGCGAGGATCACCAGCGCCACCCGGGCGCCTTCGTCGGCCGTACGCGCGAGCAGCGCCGCAGTCAGATAGCCCCTCAACTCCGTCACCTGTTTGACCGGTGATGTCATCGACCGATGTTTGCATCGGGTCCCGTCACCGGTCAAGATGGTGACGTGGAGTTCGAGTTCATCGCTGACCGGCCGGTGCTGGATTTCCTGCCCACGCTCGCCGAGCGGGGCCACACCGACGTCGAGCACCTGAACGCCCCCGATGATCTTTCGGACTGGGCGGTCCAGGCCGGCATCGTCGAGCGGCCCCCTCGCGTGGATCGGGCCGGTCTGCGGCGGGCCGTGGACGTCCGCGAGGCGATGTTCCGCCTGGTCAAAACCCTGATCGACGGTGATGTCCCGGCCGCGGCCGACCGTGAACTGGTGAACGCGGCCGCGGCCGCCCCGATGCCCACGCTGCGCCTGGACGACGACGGGGTGCATCGCACGGGCGACGTCGACGCCGTTCTGGCCGTGCTCGCCCGCGACTGCCTGGAACTGCACGACAGCGACGATCGCGGCCGGCTGCGCTGGTGCGCCGACGAGCACTGCACCCGCCCGTTCATCGACCGCTCCCGGGGCGCACGGCGACGCTGGTGCGGCATGCGCGGCTGCGGCGACCGGGCCAAGGCGGCCGCGTACCGCCGGCGCCGGCGCATCGCGTCGCCGTGAGCCCGCCGGTCCGAGGGCCGCGCCGCGGTCTGTCAGCGGCTGAAGTCCGGTCGGAATTGCTTGGCGGCGGCTGAGGTATTCGCCTTTCCGGTTTGGCATGATCGACACGCCGGCGGGGCTGACATTTCCTCTTCCGGGTGCGGGAAAATAGCTTATGGCGCAGCTCGAGTTCTTTTCCCGGTCGCAAGTGACGTCGTGGCGTGACCGGACTGCGGCGCGCAGTTATTCGCCCGCGGCTGAGCAGTTTCGCCGCGAGCATGAGCGGCATCGTGAATGGGGTTTGCGGCAGCGTCACGGCCGTCGAACGATGAACCTGCGTCTGTACGGTGATGTGGTCGCACCGGCCGACCGCACCGGCAGCTGTCGGGCATCCGAGCCGGCCGCCGCCGAGCGGTTGGCGGTTCAGGCGTCGGGCCGAAACGTTGCCGGCGGCCGGAGCCTCGGCGGCGTTCGCGAAGGCCATCCGGCCGCTGAGACCGCTCCTGCTGGAGCCACCGAGTCTGCTGATCGGGCCGAGTCTGCCGATCGGGCCGAGTCTGCCGATCGGGCCGAGTCTGCCGATCGGGCCGAGTCTGCCGATCGGGCTAGGTGCGGTGATCGGGCTGCGTGTGTTGACCGGGCCGCGTGCGCTGATCGGGTCGCCTGCGCTGACCGGGTCGCCTGCGCTGACCAGGCCGGATCCGATGGTCAGGGTGCATCGGCGGGCCGGGATCTATCTGCCGGGCGGGCCGACTCAGCTGAACGGGTCGAATGCTGCGAGCCGACAGAAACGGCATTGCCCAGCCGGGACGGTCAGGCCCGGCCCGGTCGGTCGCTGCCGGCGGGCGGCCCGGGTAAAGCCTTGGATCAGGTGCCGCCGCCGACCGGGCCGGCCCGCCGATCAGCTCAGGCACGTTCTCCCGGTCGGCCATGCCGCTCGACCGAGCAATCCCGCCGACCCCGACCAGCGACAGGGCGCCATTGCGCTCACCCGGCGGGGCCGCCTGCCTCGGCGCCCCCTACCCTGGGGCGCTGCCCGCCTGGGGCGCCCCTGCCCTCCTCCCTGGGGCACTGCCCGCCTGGGGCGCTCCTACCCTGGGACACTGCCCGCCTGGGGCATCGCACGCCCGGGGTTACCGCCCGCCAGAGGTACCGCCCCCGTCACGGCACTGCCCGCCTGGGGTACCGCCCGTCACGGCACTGCCGCCTGGGGTACCGCCCCCGTCACGGCACTGCCCGCCTGGGGTACCGCCCGCCACGATGCCGCCCGCCTGGGGCACCGCCGGCCCGCCATGGCGTCGGCCGCCCTGGGGGCGCCACCCCCTCGGGGTGCCGCCCGCCCCTGGGGCACCACCCGCCCCCGGGGCATCGCCCAGGGCGCCCCCACCCGGAGGCGCCACTCGACGGGACTCGATCGGGATCACCCACGGCCGTAAATCGGGATGAACCAAGGCCTGGACCGAAACAACAATCGAATGCGCAAAACATATCCTTGGAAAGCGCCGAGACAACGCGTTCGCATTCGGCCTCCGTGAATTATCAGGGGCCTATCCTCGAGCGGCAATCAAGGCGTTGAGCGCGGCTCTGTTTCAGTGCTGCGCCGGCAATCGCCTCCGTCGACTCCGAAGCCTAATTAACTCGTCCTGGCCGCCCGAATGCGAACGATGAAGCCGCCCTGATGATGGCCGTCAGCGGCCGCCCCGGATCAATGATGACCGGCGGTGCCTCGGTGATAACGCGGCCTTTGTCCGGATTATGACCGCTCCCGGATGAGCCTCCCGGGCTCAGCCCCCGAGGAGCCGCCCGCTTGCGCCCTCTCCGATGCCCGCCTTCCCGATGAGGAAGCTGGCCCGCCGCTGGCATCCGAGACGTCGGTGCGCGCTGGGCCGGCCGTGGACGCCTCATCTTCTGCGCGACGCCGTCGGAAACGAAACTCACCCGTGGGAGCGCCGGCCCCGCTCGGACGACTCCGGGCGGCTGTGCCATGCCCCGCCCGCAACGTGCGGCGGCGTTGACAGCTCGCCTTGCTCATGCAAATAATAGTTGGCATGAGCCAGGACGCGTTATCGGAGCTGAGTGGCGACCGGCTGGTCGAGGTCCTTGCCGCGCTGGCCAGTCCCCATCGGCTGCGGGTGCTCGCGGCGCTGGCCGGCGGGCGGGCCTACGTCTCGCAGCTCGCCCGCGACCTCGGCATCAGCCGCGCCCTGCTGCAGGTGCACCTCAAGAAGCTGGAGAAGGCCGGTCTGGTCGCCGCACATCTGGAGCTCTCCGAGGACGGCAAAGCCCTCAAGTACTACGAGGCCGCCCCGTTCTCGCTGCACCTCACGCCCGATGTGGTGGCGGTCGCCGCCACGACCCTGAGCAACGCCGGTGACGGCGGAGCCACACCGAAAGGAAACTGCTGATGGATGCCGGCTCGGTCTTCCTCGTCGTCGCCGCCGCGGTGCTCATCGCGGCCATCTGGTACGCGGGTGTCCGCAAGCGGGTCGCCGTGTCCAGCGAACTGCAGCGGCAGTTCGCCGGGCAGGCCGCCGAAACTCAGCGCCTGCTCGCCGACATGAGCGGGCAGCTGGCCGATCTGAACCGGCGTACCGCGGACCTGCAACGCATCCTCAAGGATGCGGAATGACCGCTCTCGGTCTCAGCCCTCCGGTCACGCTGCTCAATGTCCCCAACGCCATCACGGGCGTACGGACGGCCGGCGCGGTCGGCTTCGCCACGGCGGCCCTGACCCGTCGCAGCGGGCACCTGCTCGTCGCCGCATACCTGATCTACTGGGTCGGCGACATCCTCGACGGTGTCGCCGCCCGCGCGCTGGGGCAGGAGACGCGGGCCGGCGCGGTCTTCGACATCGTCGCCGACCGGGCCTGCACGTCGGCCTGCGCCGCCGGGCTTGTCGTGCTGCGGCCGTCCACCGCCGTGCCGATGGCCGTGTTTCTCGTCCAGTTCATGGTCATCGACCAGCTGTTGAGCCTGATGTTCCTGCGCTGGCCGCTGCTGAGCCCGAACTACTTCGCCCGTGTCGATCGCCGCATCTACCGGTGGAACTGGTCGCCTCCGGCGAAGGCGCTCAACACCGCCGCGGTGGCGATCCTGTCGATCTGGGCGCCGGTGGCCGTGGCCGTCGCGTTCGCCCTGGGGGTCACCGCGGTGAAGGTCGTCTCCTTGATCTCCGCGGCCGGGCTGCCGGCGAGCGCCCGGCCATGATCGCCGTCCTGGCGGCGGCGGCCGTCGGGCTCCTGTCGGCGTTCCTGCCGTTCACCCCGGCTGAGCCGTATGTCATCGCGGCCGTCGCGACGACCGGCGCGCCGGCGGTGGTGCTCGGTGTGGCGGCCGGCGTCGGGCAGACGGCCGGCAAGGTCCTCATCTTCCTCGGCGCAGGCGGCGCGATCCGCTCGCCGTGGCTGAAACGCCGGCTCAGCCGGCGCGCTCGGGTCGCGGCCCGGCCATCGGGCCGGCTCACCACGATGCTCGCGCGGGCAAGACTCGTCGACCGCCCCCGCCCGGCGATCGGCGTGCTGCTGGTCAGCGCCGTCACCGGATTCCCACCACTGCTCGCCGTCGCGGTCTTCCTGGGCGGCACACCCATGCGTCCCGCCGTCTTCGCGGCCACCTGCCTGCTCGGCCGGACCATGCGCTTCGTCGCCGTCGCACTGGCTCCGGCCCTCGTCGGCCTCTGAGCGCACTCGGCCGGGCCATGGCCCGGCCGAAAAAGACCCTGACGGCCGACATCCGGGTGACGGCACCCGCGCTTTTTCCCGTACGCCAGGCGCCTCGCGTGCCGGGGAGAGGCGCCTGGCTTTCGTCAGCGACGGGGCTCGGAGGTGACCACGTAGATGCCGTAGATGACGCCCGGGATGTGGCCGATCAGCTGGAACAGGATGGCCCACAGCACGCGGCGGGTGAGGCCCTCGTGGATGAGGACGGCCAGGAACGGAAAGAACAAGCACAGGACGATCAGAAGGATCTTTTTCATGGCGCCATCCTGCCTGTGACAACCGGGGGGATCCCGGCCGGGAGTGGACCGGGCCGTCGCCGGGCCGGGGCCCACCGGCCGGGGCGCCGGGGTGGGTGGGGT
>NZ_JBFBAD010000128.1:0-28044 GCF_040682075.1 Actinoplanes sp. NPDC051411
GGCCGCCGCCGAGGTGCCGGGCAACCGCGGCGGCGCGGTCTCGGTCGTGTCGGCGTTCCGTTTCGCGGGCGGCGCGGTGGCACCGCTGATCTGGTTGCCGCTCTACCCGGCCGGCCACTCCTCGGCCGTCCTCGCCTTCACGCTGGCCGGCGTCGTGGCGCTGCTCGGCGCGGCGGCCGCCCTGACCCTCCGCCGAACCCGCCACCCGGCTCCCGAACCGGCCTGAAAGCCGGCCGGCGCCTCGCCGCGCCCGGCCAGCGCGTCGCCGCTTCGGTCAGTGCCTCGCTGCTTCGGTCAGTGCGTCGCCGCTCGGGGCAGCGCGGCCGCTCGGCTCAGCGCGGCCGCTCGGCTCAGCGCGGCCGCTCGGCTCAGCGCGGCGCCGGGGCGAAGGTCTCCACGTGGGTGATCGCCGCGTCGAGGGCGTTGCGCAGCGGGTCGGGGCGGCGCAGCGTCTGGGTCAGCAGCAGGCCGCCCTGCATCGCGGTCACCAACACGAGGGCCAGCTGCTCCGGGTCGGCGTCGGCGCGCAGGTCGCCGCGCTCGCGCATCGCCGTCAGGCCGGCGCGGAACAGCTCGAGAAGCCGTTCGAAGCCGTCGGCCAGGCCGGCCCGGATGTCCGGGTCGGACTCGACCAGCTGCCCGGCCAGCGAGCCGAACATGCAGCCGCCCACGTAGGCCAGCTGCTCCTGCCGCTCCAGGAGCAGTCGTGCCCACTCCCGCAGTGAGGCGAAGCTGTCGAGCCCGCCGACCACGGGCAGCCGGTGGTTGTCGAGGTTGGCCTGGGCCTGCCAGGCGACCACGTCGGCGATCAGGTGGTGCTTGTCGTGGAAGTAGTGCGTCATCTGGGAGCCGCTGACCCCGGCCGCCTTGCGCACGTCGTCGATCTGGGTGCCGGCCACGCCGTTGCGCAGGATCAGGTCGGCCGCCGCCTGGAGGATCCGCTCCCGCGTGGCCTGGCCTTTGCGGGTCAGCCGGGTCGTCGTACTCACGGGCCCAGATTAGCCGCCGCAAGATTGGGTTGACAGTCCCAGAATCCCTGCTAGTTTTTGGGTCAGCGATCCCAAAACAACGAGGAGACTCGAAATGGCTGTTCTCATCACCGGCGCGCTCACCGGCATCGGCCGGGCCACCGCCGTGGCGTACGCCCGGGGTGGCGCCGACGTCGTCGTGTCGGGCCGGCACCCCGAGGCCGGCGAACTGCTGGTCAAGAAGCTGAACGAGCTGGGCGGCCGGGCCGAGTTCTTCCGGGCCGACGTGCGCTCCGACGACGACCTGCGCGACCTGGCCGACTTCACCGTCGAGCGCTTCGGCCGCCTCGACGTGGCGTTCAACAACGCCGGCACCGAAGGGGTCACCGGCCCGGTCACCGGCGTCACCGACGAGACGTACGCCGGGGTCTTCGACACCAACGTCCGCGGCACGCTGCTCAGCCTCAAGCACGAGTTCCGGGTCATGAAGGAGACCGGCGGCGGCAGCATCGTCAACGTCAGCTCGACGTACGGGCTGATGGGCTTCCCCGACTCGTCGCTCTACGTCGGCAGCAAGCACGCCATCATCGGCATCACCAAGGGCGTCGCGCTCGAGGGCGCGCCGTTCGGCATCCGGGTCAACGCGGTCGCGCCCGGCTTCACCCAGACCGCGATGTACGAGCGGGTCACCGGCGCCGACGAGGTCCGCGCCGCGGTCACCTCGGTCGTGCCGATGCGCCGGGCCGGCACTCCCGAGGAGATCGCGGACGCGGTGCGGTTCCTCGGGTCCGACCAGGCCCGCTACATCACCGGCCAGGTCCTCACCCTGGACGGCGGCCTGATGGCCGGGTGGCCGCTCTTCGCCGCCTGACCCTCAGATCCAGGCGGCGATATCGGCGATCACCGCGGGGTCCACGTGCTGCGCCGGCTCGTACCCGGCCGGCGTGGACGGGCCCTCACCGGAGAAGAACAGGTGGTCGTCGGCGTCGTAGACGCGGAACGTGACGTCGGACCGGCCGGCCAGGGCGGCCTGCCAGCGGGACAGGTCGTCGGCCACGGTGACCTGGTAGTCGCGGGCGCCCTGCAGGATCAGCATCGGCCGGCCGAGCTTCGCCGCCTCGGCGGCCGGGTCGTAGTCGCGCAGGTCGAGCCAGTAGGACGCGGGCACGCCGAACGGCAGGCCGGACGCCGGTGTGGAGGCCGACAGGGCCGGGCTGTCCACCGCCTGCGCCTGCCGGGTGACCGTCTCGATGAGCGGCTCGGCCGCCGCGGCCGTGGCCGGGTCGAGGGACGCGAGGTAGCGGAACTGACGGACCGCCGCCCACTGCAGCGGCTGGGCGCCACCGGCGAGGATGACCAGCCCGGCGACGGCCGGTTCGGCCGCCGCGACCCGCGGGGCGAGCGTGCCGCCCTCGCTGTGGCCGAGGACGAACACCCGGGCGGGGTCGACGGACGGGTGCCCGCGGAGCAGCTCGACGGCGGCGACGGCGTGGTCGACGTACTCGCCCTGGACCGTGAAGTCGGGATCTCCGGCGACCAGGCCGGGGTGGGCGTAGGTGACCTTGTCGTACCGCAGGGTCGCGACGCCGCGGCCGGCCAGACCCCACGCGATGTCCTTGAACGGCTTGTTGCGGCCGATCGTCTCGTCGCGGTCGTGCGCCCCCGAACCGCTGAGCATGACCACCGCCGGGTGGGGGCCGGGGCCGGCGGGCAGGGTCACGACGCCGGTGACGGCGAGCGGACCCGATCCGACCGTCACCTCGCGCTCCTGAAGCGCCGAGGGATCGGCGTAGGCGGGCGGCTGCCACGGCTGCGTGGGCTGCGCGGCGTCGGCGGCGGCGATCTGGAGCGAGATCACCCAGGCCGGGCCGGCGACCGAGGCGAGGATCGTCACCGCGCCGCGTTCGAAGGTCACCGGCACCCGCAGGAGCGTGGCGTCATTGGCCCCGGCCGGCTCGCTGACCGGCGTGCCGACACTGCGGACGGCGCCGTGCCGGCCGATCTCGGCCTCCCAGGCGGCCCGCAGCGACTCCGGGGTCACGAGCGGGCGGAGGTTGGGCGCGAACATCTCGCGTATGTCGTCGAACCGGCCGGCCCGCAGCAGGTCGACCAGCTTGGTTCCGATTTCGGTGGACTGGTCAGGCATCATCGCTTCCTCGATTCTCGGTTCGGGCGCCCGGTCGGCTCCGGGCCCTCGTCGGCGCCGGTCGGCCCGACGTCGGCCTCGCCGCCCGCCCGCGCCGGCCCCTCGTCGGCCTCGCCCCCGGGCCGCGCCGCGTCCGCCTCGTCGCCGGGGAGGAGCACGGTTGCCACGATGCGGCGCCGGCGGCCCGGGCGGGGCTGGTTGGCGAGGGCCGGCTGGAACACGCGCATGAGGTCACCCAGCAGCGCCGCGAACTCGTCGTCGTCGAGCCACAGGCCGCCGAGCCGGAAGCTCACCTGGTCGCGGATCGGGTCGACGTCGTCGCGGGCCAGGTAGCGGTCGACGTCGCCGAGCAGACCGGCCACGAACGCCATGAACGCCTGCCGCATGTCGTCGACGCTCATGGCCGCGATCTGGTCGGCGCTGATCTTCGCGGCACTGGCCCGCAGCACGTATGTGCGCTCGACCGCGCCCCGGACCGCCTCCTGGTGGACGACCTCCAGGACGCCGGCGTCGACCAGGCGGGCGACGTGCCGGTAGAGCGTGGCCGGGGGCACGTCGGTGAGCTCGGCGGCCAGCGTGCCGGTGGTGAGCGCCCGGTCGCCGAGGAACGCCTGCACGATCCTCAGCCGGACGGGGTGCAGGAGGAGGTCCGCCGACGCCATGGAAGCACCGTAGCAGACCATTATCGTTCGCGATAACTTTATCCACACTGATATTGGTTGACTTTGCAGTGCAAAGCGGCGTAACTTTGCGGCACAAAGTCGAGAAACGGGAGGCAATCATGAGCGCCTTCGACCCTCGCGAGGCCGCCGACCTGCTGGACAGCATCGAGCGTGACGCCCGCCGCCGCTTCGACCCGCGTCCGCCGCTGGTCGGCCTGTTCTCGGCCGTGGTGGTGCTCGCCATCTACGGCACACTCTGGCTCTCCGTGCGCGACCAGCATCCCTATGTCGGGCCCACCGACACCGCGACCGCCTGGGCCTACACCATCCTCGCGGCCTCGGTCGTGGTGAGCATGTCGACCTATCGCCGGGCCACCCACGGCATCACCGGCCGCTCCCGCCGTGAGGACGCCATCTCCGGGCTGGTGATCGGCGTCCCGTGGGCCGCGGTCTACGTCTTCAACGCGGCCCTGCAGGCCAACGGCGCCGGCGACAACATCGTCCACGGCGTGTTCGACGCGGCCGGCCCCTGGGTCGTCGTCGGCGCGGCGGTGGCCGGGGTCGCCGCCGGTCGCGGCCAGCGGGGCGGCATCGCGGTCGGCCTGGCCGCCGTCGTGATCGGCACGGTCGCCGCCTTCTTCGGCCCGGCCGGCGCCTGGGGCGTGCTCGGCGTGGCCGGTTGCGCCGGCCTTCTCATTCAGGCGGCCGCGCGCTTCGTGGCACTCCGGCTTGCATGACCGACGACCTCGACCCGGTCATCCACGCCCCGGTCCGCCTCCGGACGATGGTCACGCTGGCCGCCCTGCGCGACGGCGACTCCCTGTCCTTCCCGCGGCTCCAGCAGATCCTCGGTCTCACGCCGGGCAACCTGATCACCCACCTGCGCAAGCTCGAGGCGGCCGGCTACGTGCTCTCGTCGAAGACCGGAGCCGGCACCTCGGTCGCCCTCACCGCCACCGGCCGGAAGGCGCTGGACGAATACACAGCCGCCCTGCGCGCCATCCTCGACCGCATCTGATCAGGCCGCGCACGACGGGCGTCTACCGCGTCCAGCCGGGGTCGCGGCCGAGGTAGCGCAGCAGCGCGGCCGCCGCGTCGTCGCCCGGCCGCGCGGGCAGGGCGGGCGCGAACGCGAAGCCGCGGAGCGGGTCGGCGATGGTGGTGGCGGCCGGCATGAGCCGGGCGGCCAGGCTAGCCGTCAGCGGATCGGGCCGGCCGGTAGCGACGGCGATGTCCCAGGCGTGGACGGCGGCGTCGAGCGCGGCCGCGCCGAGGACGGTCGCGGCGGGCAGCGGGCCCAGCGGCAGCGGCGACGGGACCTCCGTCGCGTCGGGGCTGATGGTGGCGAACGCGGCCGTCACGCTGGTCAGCGCCGCCTCCAGGAAGTCGCGGGGGCCGGCCGGGCGGTCGGCGGACGGCGTGAACGGATTTTCGGCCGGCCCGCCGCTTCCGGTGAGCGCGGCGGTGTAGGCGAGCTGGTCGCCGGCCGCGTGGCGCAGCACCTGGGCGACGTTCCACTGCTCGCAGGGGGTGGGCGACTTCCACGCGTCCTCGTCGACTCCGGCGACGACGGTCCGCAGCATCTCGTGTGCCTCGTGCAGCATGGCTCCGCCTTTCGGAACGGAACACAATGTTCCGTTCCAGAGCCGAGCCTAACGGAATACTCTGTTCCGTTCAAGCTAAGATCTCGTCATGACTGGGCTGAGCGGCCGGAAAGCCGAGGCGGCGCGCAACGACGGCGCGATCCTCGACGCGGCCCGGACGGTGTTCATCCGCACCCCCGAGGCGCCGATGTCCGCGGTCGCCGCCGAGGCCGGAGTCGGGGTCGGGGCGCTCTATCGGCGCTACGCCGGCAAGGAGCAGCTGCTGCAGACCCTCTGCGCCGACGGGCTCCGCCGGTTCGCCGGGGTCGCCGAGGCGGCGCTGGCCGAGACCGGCGACCCGTGGGCGGCGTTCGCCGGTTACGTGCGCGGCATCGTCGAATCCGACGTGCACGCGCTGACCGTGCGCCTGGCCGGCACCTTCACGCCGACCGCCGAGCTGCACGAGCTGGCCGCGCGGGCGGGAGCGCTCGGCGACGAGGTCTTCCGGCGGGCCCGGGACGCCGGTGCGCTGCGCCCCGACTTCGAGGCGGCCGACGTCCCGATGCTGTTCGAGCAGATCACCGCGATCCGGCTCGGCGACCCCGCCCGCACGGCCGCGCTGCGGGGCCGCTATCTGACACTGCTGCTCGACGCCGTCCGCGCCACCGCCGCGACCGGCGCCCTGCCGTCCACGCCGCCCACCTCCGCCGAACTGGCCGCCCGCTGGCGACCCGCTGCCACCGAAAACTAGGCGGCAAACCCGGCAGCTGACCAAGCGGCCGGTCCGCGCGGAAGAGCGAGAGACAAGAAGGCGGCCGGCCACCCGACGCGGGAACGCCACCGAGCGGCCCGGTCCCGCGGAACGCGCGACGGCAACCGGGGGCGGGCGAACGGCTCAACGGGCGGCGACTGAGCCGGCCGGGCT
The DNA here is from genome assembly GCF_040682075.1 of Actinoplanes sp. NPDC051411. NCBI lineage: Bacteria > Bacillati > Actinomycetota > Actinomycetes > Micromonosporales > Micromonosporaceae > Actinoplanes > Actinoplanes sp. NPDC051411. Next base: position 6,285 of record NZ_JBFBAD010000128.1, read on the forward strand.
GCCGCACCAGCGGGTCAGGGCCGCCCGCAGGCCGGACTCGTCGGACGCGGGGCCGGACCACGCGGCGTACCCGTCCGGGCGTACGAGAAGAACTTCATCGGCGGCGGAAGCCGCGGCAGCCCGGGTGAGCCGGTCGGACCAGGCGCCCAGGTCGAGTGAAGGGGTGCCGACCAGGAGGAAGCGCCCGTCGCGGAGGGCCTCGTAGAGGCGGCGGCCGTCGGCCAGGGGCCGGTCGGGCACCCGGGTGACCGGTCCGTAGTCGATGCCGATGCCGGAGACCGTCCGTGTCCCGCGGTGCCGGACCGCGGGAACCGCCAGCGCGAGCCGGGCCGCCGTCGTGCGCAACGCCTGCTGCATCGCCGAGCGGACCACCGCCAGGCGCACGAGCGCGCCCGAGGTGCGCAGCACGAGACGGCCCACCGGGTAGCGCTCGGACTCGTAGGTGTCGAGCACGTCGGCCTGGCCGCGGACCGCCAGGGCCAGCTTCCAGCCCAGGTTGGCCGCGTCCTGGATGCCGGTGTTCATGCCCATGCCGCCGGCCGGCGAGTGGCAGTGGGCGGCGTCGCCGGCCAGGAAGACCCGGCCCACTCGGTAGTGGGGGGCCTGGCGTTCGTCGGAGTGGAAGCGGGACATCCAGCGCGGGTCGTGCAGGCCGAAGTCGGTGCCGTTGACCCGGCGCACGGTGTCGCGGATGGCGGACAGGGAGACCGGGTCGGTGTCGGGGCGGTCGTCGCCGTTCCAGGCGAAGACCCGGTACCATCCGTCGCCGAACGGGGCGATGAAGGCGAAGGCGCCGGCGGCCGCGTTGACGGTCAGGACCGACGGCGGCGGCTCGGTGAACCGCACGTCGGCCAGCATGAGCGAGCGGACCACGGACTTGCCGGGGAAGGGCAGGCCGAGCGACTGCCGGACGGCGCTGTGCACGCCGTCGGCGCCGACCAGGTAACGGGCCCGCAGCGTCCGGCCGTCGGCGAGGTGGGCGGTGACGCCGTCGCCGTCCTGGGTGATCTTGGAAAGCTCGGCGCCCGGCGTGACCACCACGCCGTCGCGGGAGGCGAGCGCGCGCTCGGTCTGATATTGCGGCGTGATCAGCACATAGGGAAAGCGGGTCGGGAGCCCGGACAGGTCGAGGTCGGCCTGGCCGAAGAGCCTCACCCCTTCGACCCGCTGCCCGGTGGCGATGAGCGGGTCGGCGACGCCGCGGGCGTCGAGCTCTTCCAACGTACGCGCGTGCACCGCGAACGCCCGCGTCATGTTCGGCGTGTCCGCGCGGCGTTCCAGCAGCAGGTAGCGGATGCCGGCCCGGGCGAGGTCGCCGGCGAGCGTCAAGCCGGTGGGTCCGGCCCCGACGATCAGAACATCGGTGTCCATGTCGATCTCCTTTGCCAACGGTTGTTTGCCAACACCTGTTGACGTTAGGCCGGTCGAGGGATTGACGTCAACGTGTGTTGGCCTACAGTTGTTGGCATGGATCTTGAGGTACCGGCTCGGCGCTCCGATCGGACAAAGGCCGCCATTCTCGCGGCGGCGCGGGAGCGTTTCGCCGCCGACGGGTACGCGAAGGCCACCATCCGCGCGATCGCCGCCCAGGCCGGGATCGACCCGTCGATGGTCATGCGCTATTACGGATCCAAGGAGAAACTGCTCGCGGCGGCGGCGTCGTTCGAGCTCGAACTGCCCGACCTGACCGCGGTCCCGCCCTCGTCGTGGGGCCGGCTGGTCGCCCACCATCTGGTCGAGCGCTGGGAGCGGAACGACACCCTGATCGCCCTGCTCCGGGTGGCCACGACCCAGGACTTCGCGGCCGAGCGGATGCGCACCATCTTCGCCGGCCAGGTCGCGCCGCTGGTCGCCCAGATCGAGTCCGACCCCGCGCTCGCCTCGCAACGGGCCGGGATGCTGTCGACCCAGATGCTCGGCCTCGCCCTCACCCGCTACGTCCTCGAGTTGCCGCCTGTGGTCGCATTGACGCCGGACGAACTCGCGGGGTGGCTGTCGCCGGTACTGCAGCACTACCTGACCGGTAAGGTTTCACCGCCTGCGGCGGACAGCAAGGAGTGACGATGAGTGCCGAGACACCGGCCATCCCGGCCGAGGTCGAGGAAGAGGGCAACAAGATCGCCACCGAGCGGCTTGTCTTCTTCTCCGACGCCGTGATCGCGATCGCGATCACGCTGCTGGCCCTGGAGCTGCCGGTCCCCGACGGCGCGACCACGGCCAAGGCGTGGGAGAGCTTCCGCGGCGACTTCGGCGACTACCTGGCGTTCCTGATCAGTTTCATCGTGATCGCCAACGCCTGGTTCGCCCACCACTGGCTGTACCGCTACGTTCAGCGCGTCCACCGCCGGGTGGCCGGGATCAACATGGCCTGGCTGCTCACGATCGTGGTGACCCCGTTCGCCACCCGGGTCCTGGTCGGCGACGAGACCGCGTTCCCGATGGCCTTCACCCTCTACGCCGGCATCCAGGCGGCCTCGCAGCTCGCCTTCGTCGCCATCATCGTGACCATCCGCCGCGACCACCTCACCGCGGCCGAGGTGCCGCCCGGCACCTTCAACCGCGGCATCACCCGGTCGCTGGCGATGGCGATCGTCTTCCTGATCTCCATCCCGATCGCCTACCGCACCCACTGGGCGTTCGCCCTCTGGGCCTTGAACGGCTACTTCGGCCGGCTGATCGGGATGGGCCTCGCCCGGCGGAGGAAGGGCTAGAACCAGGCCGAGCGGTCGAAGCCGGCCGCCGCGTAGATCGCGTCGATGACGGCCATGTTGCCGACCGGGTCCTGGCCCTCGGTCGGCAGCGCGGTGCCGCTCGCCAGCCCGTCCAGCACCGCCGCGAGCTGGTGGTCATAGGTCGTGTTGCCGGCGACCGTCGACACGAACGGCACGCCGTCGAGTTCGAGGCGGATGCTGTGCCCGGCCGACGGGAAGACGATGTTGTCGACGGTCAGCGTGCCGTTGTCGCCGACCAGGACCAGGTCCGACTTCAGGGTCACGCCCTCGACCATGCTGGCCGACACCACCGCGGTCACGTCACCGGGGAAGACCAGCTCGGCCCGCATCGAGATGTCGGCCCCGGACGGATTCCGGTCGGCCGCGGCCGAGATCACCGCCGGCGTGCCGGGGAACAACGACCGCAGCCAGTGCACCGGATAGCAGCCCAGGTCCATCAGGGCTCCGCCACCGAGGTCCGGCTCATGCCGCAGGGTGCCCGGGAGGTACGGGTTGGAGCCGTCGAAGACCGCCGAGGCGCTGCGGATCGGGCCGAGAACCCCGTCGGCGACCACCTGGCGGATCCACGCGCTCAGCGGGTGGTAGTGGTCGTGGAACGCCTCGATGACCCGCTTGCCGGTGGACGACGCCGCCTCGATCACGCGCCGGGCCTCGGCCGCGTTCATGGTGAACGGCTTCTCGCACAGGACGTCCTTGCCCGCTTCCAGGGCCGCGATCGTCCATTGCGCGTGCATCGACGGCGGCAGCGCGTTGTAGATCAGGTCGAGAGACGGGTCGGCGAGCAGCTCCTCGTAACGGGAGTAGGCGGTGGGGATGCCGTGCCTCGACGCGTACTCCTGGGAAGCGGAACGGGAGGCAACCGCCGCGACCACCACGTCGTCGCGGCGGCGCACCGGCAGCAGGACGGCGGCGCCGGCGATGCCGGCGCCGCCCAGGAGGCCGATCTTCGTGGTCATCAGGAGCCCTTCGGTGGGTCGAGCCAGAGCGACGGCGACGGTACCAAGTCCTCCAGCTCGTCCCACAGCGACGGGGGAATCTTGAGGCGGGCCAGCTCGAGGGTCTCCGCGACGCGGGCCGGCGAGGAGAGGCCGACGACGGTGGAGTCGACGAACGGCGCCTTCAGCGAGAACTGCAGCGCGGCGGCGGCCAGCGGCACCCCGGCGTGGGCACAGGCGTTGCGCATTTTGACCGCCGCGGCGGCGATGCGGTCGTCGCGCTCGCCGTACGCGTACTTCTGCTGGGTTTCCGGTCCCTTGACCAGCATGCCGCCGCCGTAGGGGGCGGCGTTGAGCACCCCGATCCCCCGCGCGTGCGCCGCTTGGAAAAGGGACAGGGCCGACCGGTCGAGCAGCGTGTAGCGGTTGTGGGTGAGCACGACCTCGAAGACGCCGGTGTCGAGGTACTGCTGCATCAGAGCGACCGGGCCGCCGGCCACGCCGAGGTGCTCGGCGAGACCTTCGGCCTTGAGCGCGGCGAGCGTCTCGACCGGCCCGCCCGGCGCCGTCGCGTCGGAGAAACTGATCCGCTCGGGGTCGTGCAGGTGCAACAGCTGCACGCTCGGCAACCCCAGCCGCTCCAGGCTCTCCTCCAGGGATTTCCGCACCCGGGCGCCGGAGAAGTCCCCGGTGTGCGGATCGGGATCGACCTTGGTCGCCAGCACCGCCCCCCGCGGCAGCCCGCCCCGCCCCCGCAGTGCGAGCCCGATCCGCTTCTCGGCCGAACCGCCGGCGCCGTAGCCGTTGGAGGTGTCGATGAACGTGATCGTGCCGCTGTCGAGCACCGCGTTGACCGTGTCGACCGCACGCTGCTCGCTGACCGCATAGCCGTAGAGGCCGGGCATGCTGGCCAGCGGGCTGGTGCCCACGCAGAGCGGAGAGATGGCGAGACCGGTGGAACCGAGAGAGGTCATGACGCCAGCCTGACATCCGCCGGGGCACCGGCGGTGAAGATCTCACGGGCGGCGTGGTACGCCGCGACGATCCGGCTGAGCACGGCGTCGGTCGACGGGTCGGCCTGCACGAGCGACGGGTGGTCGCGCCGCCACGCGACCATCCGGGCCGCGGCCCGGTGGAAGGTCAGCCGGGGCGCGAAACCGGGCACGAACGTACGGATCTTGGTGGTGTCGAAGACGGCGCTGTGCCCGATGTCGCCGACCGTCTCCCCCGACCAGAACCAGTCCGGCGCGACGAGCGGAAACATCTCCGACGCGACGTGCACCAGCCGGGGCTGAACCCCGAACGCCGCCGCGACGATCGTGTAGATCTGATCCCACGTGTAGACGTCGGAGCCGGTGATGTTGAAGGTCTCGCCGAGCGCCCGCGGGTTGCCGAGCAGCCCGACCAGGCCCTGGGCGAAGTCCTCGGCGTGGGTGAGCGTCCAGAGCGAGGTGCCGTCGCCGTGCACCGGGATCTCCTCGCCGCGCAGCATCCGGTCGATCACGGTCCAGCCGCCGGGCAGCGGCGGGTTGGCGTCGTCGTAGGTGTGTGACGGCCGCACGATCGTGACATTCTCCTCGCGGGAAAGAGCCTGCTCAGCCTCCCACTTGGCCGTCGCGTAGGGCAGCGGCGGATTCGGGCCGGTCGGCGTCGACTCGACGATCGGGACCTGGCGCACCGGCTTGGCGAAGATCGAGGCGGAGCTGATGTGCACGTACTGCCGGGTGCGGGGCCCGAAGAAGGCCACCTTGCGCCGGGCGTCGGCCGCGTCGAACGAGAGGAAGTTGACGACAGCGTCGAACTCCCGGTCGCCCAGCGCCGCTTCGAGGGACGCCTCGTCGGCGACATCGGCGGTCAGCGACTCGACGTGGGCGGGCAGCTCACGGCCGCCTTCATTACGGCCCCGATTCAGTACGGTCGTCGACATGCCGGTTTCGGCCGTCAACCGGACGCAGGACGCGCTGATCGTGCCCGTGCCGCCGAGGTAGAGCACCCGCAGCGGCGCGGAGTCTTCGTGGAGCATGAAGTTTTCCCCTCAGAGCTTTCCGGCGTACCAGTCTTCGAAGCCGTTCTCGGTCAACGAGATCAGCACGTCCTCGGGCCGGATTCCCAGCGGCTCCAGGCGTTCGACCACGGCCTTGAAGAACTGCTGCTTGGTCGACACGGGATACATGTGGACCGCGACGACCCGGATGACCAGCAGGTTCCGCCGGTCGACGCCGTTGTAGCCGGGGTCGAACCTGAGCTCGCCGCCGTCGTGGGGCGAGAAGATCTGGAAGCGGTCGTCGGCCGGGATGCCCAGGGCCGCGATCTGCGCGTCGTGGATCGCGTCGCCGATCGCCTCGTGGTGCTTGTCGTACGTGTCCCGGGCGAGGTCCACCTGAATCAGCGGCATGAAAAGCCTTTCACTTGATGGCGCCGGCCGAGAGGCCGCGCTCGAAGAGGCGCTGCAGGCTGAGGTACGCGACGATCTCGGGGATCGCCGTGATCACCGCCGACGCCAGGATCTTGGTCTGGTCGTTGCTGAACTCGCCGACGAAGAACTGCGGGACGAGCGTGATCGTCTGGAGGTCCGGCGACTGCAGGAAGACCAGCGGCATCAGGTAGTCGTTCCAGGATGCGACCAGGGTGAAGATGAGCACCGCGGCGGCGATCGGCCGGGTCAGCGGGATGACCAGGTGGACGAAACCGCGGTACGAGTTGGCCCCGTCGACCCGGGCCGCCTCGAACAGTTCGTCCGGCAGGCTGTTGATGAAGTTGCGGGTCAGCAGCACCGCGAACGGCACCTGGAGCGCGGCCAGCGGCAGGATGACCGCCCAGTACGTGTCGTACAGGCCGAGCTTGGTGTCGGTCGCGAACAGCGGGGCCAGCAGCACCACCTCGGGCAGCGTGAGACAGGCCAGGAGCAGCCAGAAGTAGACCTCACGGAACCGGATGTGCAGCTTGGCGAAGCCGAACGCGGCCATCATGGTGACCACGTAGACCAGCACGATGACCGATGCCGACACGATGATGCTGTTGACGAAGAACCGCCCGAAGCCGGGCACCTGGAGCACCGCGACGAAGTTGTGCGCGCCCTGACCGGCGAACGCCCCCTTGACCATCACGATCAGCGGGAACAGGTACGGAATGATCAGGATCGTGGCGCCCAGCTGGAGCAGGATCTTCCCGGTACGCGTACGGATCTCGAACATCAGCGGCCCTTCCGTTCCCGGCCCGCGAGCTGCAGCACCAGCGCCATGATCAGCGCGACCACGAGCAGGATGATCGAGAGCGCGGCGCCGTAGCCGACGTGACTGAGCGGGATCGTCATGCGGTAGATGTAGGTGCCGAGGAACTCGGTGGCGTAGTTCGGGCCGCCGATCGTCACCAGGTAGGGCACGTCGAACGTCTTGAGTGCCCCGATCGCCCCGAGCATGGCCAGCGCGACCGTGGTGCCCCGCAGGTCCGGCCAGATGATGCTGACCAGGGTGCGGAGGTTGCCGGCCCCGTCCATCCGGGCCGCCTCGAGCACCGACGGGTCGATCTGGGTCATCGCCGCGTAGTAGAGGACGAACGTGACGCCGGTCCACTCCCAGATCGTGATGAACATGATCACCGGGAGCGCGGTGCTGGTCTGCCCGATCCACGGCTGGGCCAGGCTGCCCAGCCCGATGTGGTGGAGCACCGCGTTGAGCTCGCCGTCCGGGGCGAACATGTGCCGGAAGACCGGGGCCATGATGGCCGGGGCCAGCACCACCGGCACGAACACGATCACCTTGTAGATCGCGGCCAGCCGCAGCCGGGCGTGCAGGATGACCGCGAACACCAGGCCCAGGATCGTCTGGATCACGAACGTGACCACGAAGAAGATCACCGTGTGCCGGACCGCTTCCCAGAACACCGGGTCGTGGAAGATCCGGGTGTAGTTGTGCGCTCCGACGCTTTCCGGCCCCGGGCTGATGCCGTCCCAGTTGAGCGTCGAGATGTACCCCGTGTACCCGATCCCGTAGTAGATCAGCCCGACGGTGAGAACCAGGGCCGGCAGGATCCAGGGCAGACCCGGGGGCCGGCGGGGGCCCTTTCGGGCCGCGGCACGGGGGGCCCGCGCCGTTTCCCGGGTCAGCGTCTGCGTCATTTGAAGGTCACTCCCGCCGCCTCCGCGGCCTGCTGCAGGGTCTTGGTCGCGTCCTCGGGGCTGGCCTTACCGGTCGCCACACTCGTCGCTGTCGCGAGGATGCCGTCCTGTACGTCCGAGCTGAGCAGCGCCTCGCGCGGCTCGGTGATCGACCCCGCCTTGGTGATCAGCTGCTGGACCGGGTCCTTCTGGCTCGCCGCGTCGACGAGCGCGATCTGGTCGAAGTTCGGCGTCACGCCCTGCAGCGAGGGCAGGTCGTTGAGCTGGTCGGCGATCGACTGCTGACCCTCCTTGGAGGTGGCCATCCACTTCACGAACGTCTCGGCCGCCGCCTTGGCCTGCGTCTTGGTCGAGATGGCGAGGCCGAAGTCGGCGTCGCCGTACATCTCGCTGGTGTTGCCGGCGCCGGCCACGTCCGGGAACGCGACGGGGATGATCGGGAACGGCTTGGCGCCGCTGACCCCGGCCGCCGAGAGCGCGGCGGTCATCGCCTTGCCGGTGGCGTACTGGGTGTACCAGGTGCCCATCATGACCATGCCGTACTTGCCGGTCAGGAAGTCGTTGTTGGCGTCCGGGTACTGCTGGTAGCCCACCGCGCCGGACTGCATGATGCCGCTGTCGAACAGCTGCTTCCAGATCGAGAAGGTCTTCACGATGCCCGGGTCGGTCCATTTGGCCTCACCCTGCGAGACCTTGGTCCAGAGGCCGGGCTGCACCGAGTTGGCGATCGACTGCAGGGTGTCCTGGTCGAAGCCCTCCTGGGCCGCGCCCTGCACGAAGCAGCCGACCTTGTTCTGCTTGAGCACCGAGCACACGTGCTGCCACTCGGTGAGGTTGGTCGGCGGCTGCAGGTTGTACTTCTTGAAGATGTCGCCGTTGATCCACAGCATGCCGGCGTAGACCGAGCCGACCGACATCGCGGTGAGCTTGCCGTCGGCGCTCAGGCCGCTGATCCCGATCGGGGCGATCTTGGTCTTCCAGTCGGCGCCCAGGGCGGACGAGGCGAGCTGGGTCTGGTCCTCGGCGAACGACTTGAACTGGGTGACGTACGCACCGGGCTGCATGTCGAAGATGTCCGGGCCCTTGCCCGAGGCGAGCGCCGGGCGCAGCGCGGCGACCCAGTCCGAGATGTTGACCAGCTTGTAGTTGACCTTGATGTTCGGATACTGCTTGTTGAACGCGGCGATGTATCCGTTGGCGGTCGCGGTGTCGGTCGGCGTCCAGCCCCACCAGTTCACGGTGCCGGAGGTCGCGCTCGAGGCGTCCTTGGTGCTGCCGGATCCTCCCCCGCAGGCGGCCAGGCCGGTGACGGCCAGGGTGGCCGCCGCGACGGCGGCTAACGACTTCAACGGTTTCATCGGCTTCAGGCGAAAGAGCATGGAACTCTCTCCACTCTCGAGGACAGCAAGGGGGATATTTCGTGGTATTTCGGGCGGGGCGGAGATAGCTGGAGGCCGGCCAGGATTTCGGTAGGCCGGGACCGATAGGCGTGCGGAGCGCACGCGCCGCCGGTGATCGCCGCTTCGGACCACTGCCGCCCGACCTCGGCGGCTGCTCGCCTTCTTCGACGACCGCCTGAGCGGCCGGTGAAACCTGTGCCGACGACACTAGGTCGCGCGCAACTTGCGCGTCAAGGTTTCGTGATCTCGAAGAAATATTTCGTTACGCGGACTTCGACGACACCGGCGTGAGCGCCGCACTGCTCCCCCGCACGACCAGGGTCGTGTCGAGGTCGATCCGGCTGAACGCCAGCTCGGGCTCGTCGTTCAGCCGCATCACCAGGTGCACGGCCTGCTCGGCCATCGCCACCAGGGGCACGTGCACGGTGGTCAGCGGCGGGCCGGCCCACTGGGCGATGCTCAGGTCGTCGTAGCCCACGACCGACAGGTCACCGGGGATGGTCAGGCCGAACGAGCGGGCGGCCTCGTAGACGCCCAGGGCGTACAGGTCGCTGGACGCGAAGATCGCGGTCGGCCGGTCGTCGAGCGCGAGCAGCGCCCGGCCCTGCTCGAGGCCGTCGGCGTGATGGAACCGGCCGGGCCGGATCAGCGACGGGTCGTTGCCCAGGCCGGCCGACTCCAGCGCGGCCCGGTAGCCGGACAGCCGCGCGGTCGAGGCCAGCATGTCGGTCGGGCCGGTGATGATGCCGATGCGGGTGTGGCCGAGGTCGATCAGGTGCCGGGTGGCCTGGTAGCCGCCGTTCCAGTCGGCCGAGCCGATGGACGGCACGTCGGGCGCCGGGGTGCCGGCCGGGTCGATGACGACCAGCGGGATGTTGCGCGAGCGCAGCCGCTGCTTGTCGTCGGCCGAGAGGCGGCACGCGATCAGCACCACCCCGACCGGCTGGCGGCGCAGCACGTCGTCGACCCAGTGCGGATAGGGCGTGGCGCGCTCGGTCGCGCCGGTCAGCACCATGCCCAGCCGCCGCTGCCGGGCCGACTGCTCGATGCTGGCCAGCGCCTCGCTGCCGAACGGGCTGTCGACCTCGTAGCAGAGCACATCGAGAAGCGGCGCGACCTGGCGTTTCGGGTTGCGCTGCTGGTAGCGCTTGTCCTGCAGCAGGGCCTCGATGCGCGCGCGGGTCTCGTCCGAGACGCCGGCCCGGCCGTTGAGCACCTTGGAGACGGTCGACACCGAGACGTCGGCCTGGGAGGCGACCTCGGAAAGGGTCGCGCGGGAACGGGAGGCGTCCTCGGTGGGCATCGCATCACCCTATCTGTGCTGCCGCGTCCGTCCGATCCCTGTTGACCGGCCCTCGCGGCCAGACCTATGCTGCCGTTCCCCACGACACTTTCGCAATTAAGCGCGAAAAGTTTCTGGGCCGAAGCAGCCGCGCGAGAGGATAAGGGCATGGCTGACATGCAGCATCGAACCGGCGAGATCACCCTCACCGTCCTCGGACCCGACCGGCGACCGCTCACCGACCGCGTGGTCACCGTCGCCCAGCAGCGGCACGACTTCGCGTTCGGCAACATCGGCTTCGACTTCGTCGGCCTGGTCGGCGGCGAAGGCCCCAACGGCGTCTTCGGCGGCGACTCCCGCGCGAAGCTCGACGACCTGGCCGACGCCTGGCTGGGCCTGTTCAACACCGCGACCCTCCCCTTCTACTGGGGCGGCTACGAGCCGGAGCGCGGCAAGCCCGACGAGGGCCGCCTCAAAGCGACCGCGAAATGGCTCGCCGAAAAGGGCGTCACGGTCAAGGGGCACCCGCTGCTCTGGCACACGGTGCAACCGGACTGGCTGCTCGGCCTCGAGCTCGACGAGGTCGAGCGCCTGACCCGCGAGCGCATCCGCGACCTGGTCACCGGGTTCGCCGGCACGATCGACCTCTGGGACGCGATCAACGAGGCCGTGATCATGCCGGTGTTCGCCAACGGCGACAACGCGATCACGCCGCTGGCCTGGGACCGCGGCCGCATCGCGATGGTCCGGATGGCGTTCGAGGAGGCCCGCGAGGCCAACCCGGCGGCCACCCTGGTGCTCAACGACTTCGACCTCAGCTCGGCCTACGAGTGCCTGATCGAGGGCGTGCTGGAGGCCGGCATCCAGATCGACGCCATCGGCCTGCAGACCCACATGCACCAGGGCTACCGCGGCGAGGAATACATGGCCAAGATGCTCGACCGCTTCGCCCGCTACGGCCTGCCGCTGCACATGACCGAGACGACGCTGCTCTCCGGCCACCTCATGCCGCCCGAGATCCAGGACCTCAACGACTACCAGATCCCGTCCTGGCCCTCGACACCCGAGGGCGAAGAGCGGCAGGCGTCGGAGATCGTCCGGCACTACCGCTCACTCGTCGGCCATCCCGCGGTCCAGTCGATCAACTACTGGGGAATCACGGATGACGGTGCCTGGCTGGGCGCACCGGTCGGCTTCCTGCGAGCCGACGGCTCGCGCAAGCCCTCGTACGCCGCACTGGCCGACCTGATCAAGGGCGAGTGGTGGCTGCCCCCGACCCCGATGCGCACCGGACCCGCCGGCACCGTCACCGTTCGCGGCTTCTTCGGCGACTACGCGGCCGACGGCGAGGCGTTCACCCTCCGCCGCGGCCAGACCGAGGCGACGGTCATGCTCCCGGGCTGACCTCGGTCGCGGCCCAGCTCGCGATCAGGTTGAGCGCGTCCCGGTCCGGGGTGCCCGGCTCGGCGCTGTAGGCGTTGAGCCGCAGGCCCGGATCGGCGGTCAGCTCCATCGACTCGTAGGCCAGCGTCAGGTCGCCGACCAGCGGATGGTGCAGGCGCTTCACCCCGGCGCGGTGCTGGCGCACGTTGTGCGAGGCCCACCAGGTGCGGAACTGGTCGCTGCGCGTGGTGAGCTCACCGACCAGGTCGGTGAGCTCCCGATCGTACGGATGGCGCCCGGCCTCGCCCCGCAGGAGCGCGACGATGTCCTCGGCAATGCGTTCCCAGTCCCGGTAGAACTCGCGCGACGCCGGGTCGAGGAAGAGGGAGCGCGCCATGTTGGGGCGGCCGGTCGGGCTCCGGGTGATCGGCGCGAACACCGCCCGCCAGAGATGGTTGGAGGCGAGCACATCGAGCCGGCCGTTGCGCACATAGGCCGGCGCGTCGGTCATCGCGTCGAGCAGGTGCTGCACCTGGGGCCGGATCCGCGCGGCCGGTCCCCCGCGGGCGCGCCGGCCGTGGCTGGCCTGGCGGGCCAGGTCGTAGAGGTGGTCGCGCTCGGCCTCGTCGAGCCGCAGGGCCCGGGCCAGCGACTCGAGAACGCTGTCGGAGACCCCGGACAGGTTGCCGCGCTCGAGCCGGATGTAGTAGTCGACGCTGACCCCGGCCAGCATCGCCGCCTCCTCGCGGCGCAGCCCCGGCACCCGGCGGCTGCCCCCGAACGCCGGCAGCCCGGCCTCCTCCGGCTTGATCCGGGCCCGGCGCGTGGTCAGAAAGTCCCGGATCTCGGCGCGGTGGTCCATGCCCCGACGCTACTGCGCCCGGCCGCCGCCCCGGGAGGGCCTGCCAGTACCTCCCGGGGCCCGCCTTTTCCGTTGCGCGATCGATAGCCGGATGTGGTCGCGGAAGAAATGTGGAGCCGGTATGGTAGGTACATTGCGATGTAGCGTGGCCACATGACGTTTTCAACCGCACCTGCCGGCATCCTCGTCATTCACGGTGGCGCCGGCCTCGACGACCACGCCCGGGCTCAGGCCGCGCGGTGGGCTTCGCTGGGCTACGCGGTGCACGCGTGCGACATGTTCGACGACGGCGTGGCCGGCGACCGGCAGCGGGTGATAACCGAGTTGACCCGTTTGCGAGACGATCCGGTGCTACTGGCCCGGCGCGCGGGTGCCGGACTGTCCGTGCTGCGCTCCCACGCCGGCCCGGACGCGCCGCTGGCCGCCGTCGGCTACTGCTTCGGCGGTCTGGCCGCGCTGACCATGGCCCGCCAGGGTTCTCCGATCGCCGCCGCCGTGAGCATCCACGGCACCCTGAGCACCGTTTCGCCCGCCCGGCCCGGTTCGATCTCGGCCCGCCTGCTGGTCTGCCACGGCGCGTCCGACCCGCATGTACCGTTCTCGCAGGTCAGCGCGTTCTCAGACGAGATGGAGGCGGCCGGCGCGGACTGGCAGCTGCATATGTACGGCGGCGCCCAGCACGGCTTCACCCACACCCACGCCCGGCCCGGCGACGTTCCGGGCGTCGCCTACGACGCGGCCGCCGACCAGCGCTCCTTCGCGGCGGCCGCCGCCTTCCTGGCCGCCGCGTTCGCTCGCTGAATCAGCACAACTCCGCGACCATGGCGACCGGGCCGGCGATGTTCGCGTTTGCCCTGTTTGAACCGGTCCATGATCGGGCGGCCCGGCCGGATCCCTCAACCCGCCTGCCCACCGGCCGATGGTTTACTTGTCAGGTCGCATCCGTCGTCAGCCGGAGCAGCGCATGTCGAGCGGGTTCGACGCACCATCGGCCGGGAGCGCCACGCCCGCGCACCTCATCCGCCTCAGCCGGGATCGGCTCGCCGTGTCCGACCCCGAAGGCGCCCGCCAGCTCGCCACGGCCGCCGCCGGCGACCCGGCCGCCCGCGCGGAAGCCCTCTCGATCATCGCGATGTGCTGCCGCCTGCGCGACGAATACGTCGACGCGCTCGCCGCCGCCCAGGAGGCGGCCGAGCTGGCCCGGGCCGGCGCCGACCCGGCGACCGAGGGCCGCGCCCGCAGCGAGGTGGCGCGGGTGCTGCTGGCCATCGGCGAGACCTCCGAGGCGCTCGAGGAGAGCACGGCCGCCCTGACCCTGGCCGAGGCGGGCGGCGACCTGGAAGCGGTCATCCCGGTGCTGGCCACCGTCGCCAACGTCTACCTGGTGATGCAGCAGTTCGACCTGGTGGTGCAGCTGTGCGAGCGCGGCGCCGAGATGGCCCGGCTGGTCGGCGACGAACTGGCCCAGGGCGTCATGCTCGACACCGGGGCGTGCGCGGTGACCGCGCTCGCCTGGGCGGCCCGCGCGGGCGGCGACGAGCAGGGCGCCCAGGCGATCGCCCGGGACGCCGCCGAACGTTCCCGGGCCGCGATGCTGATCGGCCGCCGGCTCGGCCACCGGCGCAACGAGGCGGCCGCGGTGGCCAACCTCGCCGAGGAGCTCGCGTTCGCCGGGCAGGCCGACGAGGCCCTGCGCCTGCTCGACTCGTGGGAGATCGACCCGGCCCGCGACTCGACCTACACGATCACCCACCACCTCGACACGCGCGGGCAGATCCACCTCGCGCTCGCCCGGTACGACGAGGCGGTCACGGTCTTCGCCCGGGCACTGGAGCTGGCCGAGAGCAAAGGCGCGGCGCTGACCGCGGCCGAGCACCTGGCCGAGGCGTACGAGAAGAACGGCGACCTCGGCGCCGCGCTCGCCGCCCACAAGAGGTTCCATCAGCTCTACTGCCAGGTGGCGTCGGAGACGGCGCAGCGCAACGCCCGGGTGGCGGCCGTCCGGATGGAGACCGAGCTGGCCAAGGCCACCGCCGAACACGAACGGCTGCGCGCCGACGGCCTGCTGCGGATCAGCCTCGAAGACCCGCTGACCGGCCTGGCCAACCGCCGCCGCCTCGACGACGAGCTGGCCACCGGACCGGCCGGCCACACCATCGCGCTGATCGACGTGGACCACTTCAAACACGTCAACGACCAGCACTCGCACCAGGCCGGCGACGAGGTGCTGCGCAGGCTGGCGGCGCTGCTGCGCGCGGGCTGCCGCACCGGCGACATCGCGGCCCGCTACGGCGGCGAGGAGTTCGCCGTCCTGTTCCGCGACGTCACCGAGGCCGAGGCCATGGAGGCGGCGGAGCGCATCCGCCGCACGGTCGAGGAGTTCCCCTGGTCCACCCTCGCGGCCGGGCTGAAGGTCACGGTGAGCATCGGAGTGGCGTCCGGCCCGGACCTGCTCGCACTCGCCGACCTGCGCCTCTACCAGGCGAAAAACGCGGGCCGCAACCGCGTGATCGGCCTGCCCCCGCGCGGCCGGGCCGACCGCGCCGCCTGACCCCCGGACCCCGTCCGCCACCGCGCCGTCGTTGGCGGGCCCGCTCAGACTCGGGCATCGGACCGGCGCATCACCGGCGGGCCGGATGGGCGGGCCGTCGGCGGGCCGGCCGGCCGCCACGGGCCGAGCCCGTCGACCCGGTGGAAGTCCCAGGTCAGCGTGCCCGTCTCGCTCTCGGTGACGCGCCGGGCGGCCTCGCTGACGGTCCGCCCCGAGGTGGTCAGGCCATATCGGAGCGCGGCCAGCACCTTCCCGGCGACCGGGTCCGCGCTCATTCCCCTGGTCAGCCACATCGTGGCCCGGAGGCCGTCCGGGTCACCGCACACGACGCTGACGTTCAGCCGGGCCGGCTTGGTCTCGTCCCGGGGCCGGTGCCGCTCCGCGTTGAGGCCGCACACCCACTCGTACCGCAGGTGCAGCGTGCCCGCGGTCCGCCGGGACCGGCCCCGGGTGACCATGATGATCCGCCGGTCGGTGACGAGCCAGGCCACGTGCTCCGCCAGTTCCTCGGGCACGCAGTAGAAGCCCAGGCCCTTGGGCAGCAGGTCGTCCTCCACCCAATAGCCGGCCGGCCGTTCCGAGCGCCATTCCAGCAGCCGCCGCTCGCCCGGTTCGAGGACCGGCGCCAGGTCGCGGTCGAGGACCGGCCAGAAGGGCTGCCCGTGGCCGGATTCCGGCCCGATCACGGCCATCGCCGGCCAGGTGTCGCCCGCGATCGGGTGCGCCGGCGCCGGCTCCGGCTCGCCCCAGACCGTTTCGGCGTACGCCATGGCCTCGTCGAGCGCCACCGCGTACGCCGCCTCGGTGCGATGCGCCGCGCCCCAGCAGTCCCAGCCGTGCCCCGGCACCCGGACCATCACTATCGTGCCGCTCGCCGCCCGCTCACCGAGGTCGTCGAGCAGCTTCGAGTTCTCCGGAAAGGCGGCCACGAACTGGGCGAAGCGTTCGGCGATCTCGTCGCCGGTGCCCGGCCCGAGCACGAGCACGATGCGTTCGTGGCTCAGTTCCTCCGACAGCAGTCTCAGCTCGTCCCGCAGCCCGGGATGGATCCCGGTCGGGGTCGCCGACACGACGATCGCGACCGCGTTCTCGCACCAGCGTTTCACCTCGTCGCGCCAGGCGTCGTGCGGCAGCGACGCCTTGAGCGCTCCCCGCCGGCGGAGCGTGGTCCGCGGGTCGGCCGCGCCGATCACCGGGCCGAACCGCCGCAGCAGGCCGGCCAGCACCTGCTCGAAGCCGCGTCGTCGCACCGGGACGAGCACGTCGAAGAAGACCTGCACCAGCCGGATCCGGCTGTAGGACCCGGCCCGCAGGGTCGCCTTGTCGTCGTCGAAGTTCCGCAGGTACACGATGGCGCGCGGCGTGTCGCGGGGCACGACCTCCCACACGTCGGGTGCCCACAGCCGCAGGGCCAGCTCGTTGAGCAGGAACAGGCCGCCGCCGCAGAGGATCAGCACGGCCTCGGGCACGCCGAACGGCAGACGGGTCCAGCGATCTTCCCTCGCCAGCACGATCGATTGCCATTTGAGGACGGCGTACAGGAACAGGATGGCGACGAGGCCGGTCACGACGACGGCCGAGACGCCCAGCGCCGCGATGCGGCGGGAGCTCCACCGGATGTCGGACCTGGCCAGCCAGTCGTCGAGGGTCGGGCGGTCCACGCCCCGGCGGTACTCGGGGTAGCGCCGCCGCACCGCCCGATGGCCCAGGATGAAGACCCAGGCCGCGGCCGCGAGCAGGAAGAGGGCCTGCCGGGCCGGGTCGTCCGGGCGGACGGCCAGGAGGATCCCGAGCACGGCGACCGCGAGGAAGGACACCGACGACCGCCCGATCCGCAGCACCAGGGCCGTGCCGGCCGCCGCGAGCAGCACGTACCGCACGGGCATCGCCTGAATCGCGAGGCCGGCCGACCAGAGGATCAGGCCGCCACCGGCGAGGCGGGTCACGCGCCCGGTGCGTACCCGGCGGGTCCGCGAGCGGAACCGGTCGGCGTCGCTTCCGACGTCGACCCAGCGGTCGTCGCCGGTGACGACCGGCAGGCTGCGGCGCCCGACGACCTCGGCGGCGGCCGACGAGCCGATGAACACCGTCCAGGCGGCGAACAGCGGGAACACCAGGCCGGAGAGCGGCGCGTACCAGGTGGCCGTGCTCATGTCGGGCGTTCGCCGAGTGCGGCCTCGATGACCGGCAGGTAGAGCCGGACCTGTTCCCGGTCGCTCTCCTTCTCGGGCTCCGACAACCTCCCGTACGGCGTGGCCATCTGCTGCTCCCAGCGGGCGACCAGTTCGGCCGGCACGACCAGCGAGCCGTCGGCCGCCCGCTCGCACCGGGAATGCAGGTAGCGCTGCCAGTGCGACCAGCGCTCGTGTTCGATCGCGGCCAGGGCCTCGAGCAGGGCGGGCGAGCTCAGGACGGCCAACGGCTCGATCATCTACAGACGTCCTTTGTCGACGAGACGCCAGTAGTGCTTTCCCAGCGGCGTCAACCGGCATGACCTGCTCCCGATGGCGGCGTGCCACATGTGCGGGGCGCCGACCGGCCGGAGCAGGTTGACCTTCGCATAGCTCTGCAGCACCTGGAAGACCTCGGTGCGTTCCGGGTCGGGCGGTGGGATCGACGGGTCGGCCAGCTGGTCGGGTGACCGCTCGGGCTCGTACGACGGATCGAGCGGGAAGTCGTGATCGGGGGTGGGAAAGTGTCTGGTCAGCGCGCGCAACTGGTCGAGCGGGATCGGGGCCGGCACCTTGCGCAGCGACACGAACCGCTTCACGTTGGTCTTGAAGACCGGGCGCTGGGCCCACGACCCCAGTGACTGGTCGATGTGGGCGTACACGCTGCCGGGGGTGATCTCGCCGACCAGATTCGCCGCCGCGCCGTCCAGGGCGTCGACGAACAGGCTGGTGAAGACCCCCGCTCCGCCGCCCGGGGTCTCGTCGGCGTACTGCTCCTCGGTGGACGCGGTCAGGATCGTCACGCCGCTGGAGATCTCGGCCGTGCCCCGGAGCATCGGGTGGTTGGCGGCGACCCCGCTGTGGCAGCTGTCCAAAACTATGATCTTGTTGCGGGCGGCCGACTTGTTGGCGAACGTCATCACCTCGGACAGCGCGAGGCCGTCGTTGCCGTCGTAGCAGTCGCTGGCGCAGAGGAAGCCGCCGGTGTCGTCGACCCAGCCGTGCCCGGCGAAGTAGAACAGGGCGATCTCGGCGTCGTCGTCGAACAGCCGCCGGACCGCTTCCCGCAGCTCGGCCCGGGCGACGAAGCCGGCCGGGCGGGCGGCGGTGAGCAGCCGCGGCTGGTCGAAGTTGACGCTGGCCTCGGCGTCGCCGTGCCGCTCGAGTGCGGCCGTCATCGAGCGCGCGTCGTTCACGCAGCCGCTCAGGTCCTTCAGGTGCTGGTAGTGGTCGATTCCGACGATCAGTGCCTTGCGCATGACGAACTCCGTGGATCAACGCAGCTGGGCGATTTTTCCTTCGATGCCGACGAACAGCCGGCCGTCGCGGGTGACGCAGATGGACGCGACGTTGTTGTAAGGCTGACGGACCCGCGCGATCAGGCCGGCCGGGCTGACCAGCGTCACCCGCTCGTTGCCCTGCACGGCGAACCAGCCGGCGCTCGACGCGGTCAGGCCGTCGGGGTCGGACAACAGGAGCTGGGCGGCGGCCTTGCCGCCGCGGCTCAGCACGACACGGTCACCGGTCGGGCTGAGAACCCAGAGCCCGGCTCCCTGTCCGAGGACCTCTTGCGGTCCGGCGACGGTTGATTCCGTACGCGCGAGCGACAGGTCCCCGGCCCGCAGGTGGTCGAGGCGTCCCCGGTCGACGACCGGCACCACGATCTCGCCGCCGGAGACCGCGACTCCCCACGGTGTGCCCTGGATCGGCCGGGCGGTCTGCTGGTGGCCGGTCCGGACCGACAGCGCGACCACCTTGTGCTGGGCCGGAACCGCGGTGACCAGCGCGTCGCCGTCGAGGGCGAGGCCGCGCAGCCCGGGCGCCAGCTGAGCGGTCCACAGTGTCTTGTGGGTCGTGAGGCTGACCGCGATCACCTTGCCCGCGAGCGGCGAGTCGCCGTACGCCACGCCGCCGCGCACGATCAGGTCGTCGAGGAGCTCGGTGGACGTGCCGACGACGTTCGCCTTCTTCTTGGCCAGGTCGAGCCGGGCGATCTGGCCGCCGTCGAAGGAGGCGTACAGGTCGCCGGTCGAGGCGTCCTCGGCGATGCTGACGGCGGTGGCCGAGCCGGTCGGCACGCCGGGATGGTCGTGCAGGTTGACCCCGATGACGAAGGCCGGCACGAGCGCGGCCAGCGACGAGCCGACGATCCGCAGTGTCCACGGCAGGACCGCGAACTTCCGGTACGCCGGTACGTACACGGGCGCCTTGCCCGGCTCGTACACCTTGACGGCCGGCGGTGGCGAGGAGTCCGCGGCCGGCACCGGGCGTACGCCGGAAGCGCCGCGCCGATGGTCGGCGACGATCCGCCGGATCACCGGGGTGGCCTCGGTCCGCTGTCCGAGAATGACCATCGCGGCCTGGATCGCCGCCTCGTAGCCGACGTCGTCGGGCGCCCGCCCGGTGAAGACCAGCGCCCGTTCGGGGTCGGCGTTCTGCACCACGAGCAGGGCGTCGGCACCGCGGGTCGCCTGCGTCATCCGGCTCCACGGGATGTTCAGCTCGCGCGCGAGCAGAGCGAGGCGCCGGCGCTGCTCGCGACGGTCGCAGGGCGGGATCAGGAACAACGTGCGGTGCAGGGCGCCCAGCCCCTTGATCTCACCCAGCTCGATGACCAGCGACCGGGTGCGGCCGACGACCATGCACACGGCCGCCGACTCGGTGATCAGCCGGCGGACGCCCTCCTGCCAGCCGTCCATCGGGTACTGCTGGCGGACCGCGCCGAGGGCCGGGGGCAGGCGCTCGCCCGGCCGGCCGAGTGCGATCACCGGCCCGATGGCCGACAGCGCGGTGGCGACGACCTCCTCGAACCGTTCCCAGCGGCGCAGGCACAGCCGGTCGACCAGCGACGCCCGGTCGAGGCGGCGGGCCCGGATCCGGCGTTTGTCGTCGGCGAACGACCGCAGCAGCACGATATGCCGGCCGGGCGAGTTCTGCGCCTCCTGCCGGACGCGGCGCATCGCGATGCGCCGCACCAGCATGAGCGGCAGGACGGCGAGGGCCAGGACGACGAACGAGACGACGATGCCCACGTCGGCCAGCCGCGAGGTGATGTAGTCGGGGCCGGCCGGGTTTAGGCCGAGGCCCGCGAGCGACAGCGAGAAGTCCGCGACGAGGAAGGCGACCGCCACGATCGCCGCGGTCAGGATCAGTCCACCCACCGCGAGGAACCGGGCCGTGCCGCGGAACGGGCGCGGCTGGTAGCGGCCCGGGCCCCGGTGCAGCAGGCGCGACTCGGCCAGCGACATCAGGAGGAACGCGGCGAACACCGCCACCGCGGTGTTGTACGTGCCGATCAGCAGCACCTCACAGGCGCGCAGCAGCCAGACGCAGACCGCGAGCTTGGCCAGGGCCAGGGCGGTCGCCTCGGACAGCGCGAGCCGGGCGGCCGGGTCGACCGGCACGACGAACGGGTCGCGCGTCCGGCGTCGCCGGAAGCGCCGGAACGCGCGCCGCCACGTGGCCCGGTCGATCAGCGCGATCGGCAGGACGAGCAGCAGCGGTGCGACGATCGCGGCCAGGATCCACCAGCGGTTGATGTTGTCGCGGGCGTAGTGCGTCGGGTGGACCGTGACCGGAGCCGCGGCGTACCGGGAAAGGAGCGCGACCTGCCGCGTGTTCAGGTCGCGCGCCGCCGCCGCGACGGTCGCCGGGGCGTTGCCGCCGCTCGCTCCGACGAGGATGCTGACGCTGACATTGCCCTTCTCGGACAGCACGCAGAACGCGGCCCGGTTCTTCTCGTCGACGGTGTATCCGGAACGGGCGGTGCCCGGCACGGGCTTCGCGGTCGCGGGTTTGCAGAACGTCCGGAAGCCCGCGTAATAGGTCGGCTGGGTCACCTGGATCGCGACCACCCTGACATATCGGGTCTGGTCCGCGCTCGACCATTCCCGCTGCCAGCCGCCGACGACCGCGGAGTGCAGCAGATCGGCGGCGAACGGGCTGCCGCTGGTCCAGAGGCCGTTGGCGGGCGGCCGGTCCTGAACCTCGATCACGCCGGTGCCGCCCAGGGCCGAGCGGACGTCGGCGCTCGAGACCAGGTGGGCCGCTACCGCGGGGGCCCGGTAGGGCGGGAGGACGGCCGGGGGCGGCCCGGAACGGAAGCTCGGCGAGGTGCGGACGGCCAGGAGGATGCCGAGCACGGAGAGGATGCTGAGCGAGATCCAGGCGAGACGGCGCAATCCCGGCCGGGCCGTGGCCGGCGCCTCGGCCGGCCCTGCGGCCGGCACGGTGGCCGGCCCTGTAGCCGGCCCTGTAGCCGGCCCTGTAGCCGGCCCTGTAGCCGGCCCTGTAGCCGGCCCTGTGGCGGGCACTGTCGCGGGCGCCA
>NZ_JBFBAD010000129.1:0-27826 GCF_040682075.1 Actinoplanes sp. NPDC051411
CCACCGAGGTGGCCGAGCGGATCGCCGGCCTGCTGCCGGAGGACTTCGGCGCGCACCTCACGCTTGCGCTTTACCACTTCGCGTACGGCGGGGACCGCGCCCGCGCCCACGAGGCCGTCCGCATCGCGCTCCGGCTGCGCCCGCGGGACCCCGAGGCGTACGCCCTGTGGACCGCGCTCGAAGAGCGGCGGGCGGCATAGGATCGGCCGTCATGAGCTCCGTTTCCGATCTGCTGGCCGCCAACCTGCACGACGTCTTCGGCAACCGGGACGCGCCCACCCGGCGGGCCGCGGTCGAGCGCACCTACACCGAGGACGTCACCTTCGCCGACCCCGAGGGCAGCGTCGCCGGGTGGGACGCGGTCGAGGAGAAGGCCCGCGGGCTGCTCGAGAAGACGCCGGCCACCTTCGTCTTCGCCGAGGAGGGCCGCCGCTACGCCGGTCCCGGGACGGGCGCGCTGGCCTGGTCGTTCGGCCCCGAGGGCGGCGAGCCGGTGGCCCGCGGCATCGACATCATCACCGTCCGCGACGGCCGGATAGCGGCATTGGTGACGATCCTCGCGGCCTAGGGTCTGTCCTGGCGCTACGGGACCAGGCCGTGCTCGTGGGCGAAGACGACGATCTGCACCCGGTCGCGCAGGGCCAGCTTGCGGAGGATCGCGCCGACGTGGGTCTTCACTGTCGACTCGCCGGCGAAGATGTCGGCGGCGATCTCGGCGTTGGACAGGCCGCGGGCCACCGCCGCGAACACCGCCCGTTCCTTGTCGGTCAGCGTGAGATATTCGTCCGGGACCGGCGTGGGCGCCCGGAACCGGGCCTCGACCAGCGTGGTCAGGTCGCCCGGCGCGAGCACGGCGTTGCCGGTGTGCACGCTGCGGATGGCGTCGCGCAGCATGGCCGGCGTCGCGTCCTTGAGCAGGAACCCGCTCGCGCCGTGCCGGATCGCGGCCGCGGCCCGGTCGTCGAGGTCGAACGTGGTGAGGACCAGCACGCGGACCGGCCGGGCGCGCTTCGCCACCCGCGCCTCGGTGAGGATCTGCCGGGTCGCCTCGACGCCGTCCATCTCCGGCATGCGCACGTCCATCAGCACGACGTCCGGGGTGAGCCGGTCTACCAGGCCGACCGCCTGCCGGCCGTCGTCGGCCTCGCCCACGACCTCCATGCCGTCCTGGGCGTCGACGATCACGCGCAGGCCGGCCCGGAAGAGCTTCTGGTCGTCGGCGAGCAGCACCCGGATCGGGTCGGTCACCGGCGCACCTCCGGGATCGTGGCGGTCGTGGCGAAGACTTCGCCGCGGCGTACGAAAGCGAGCCGGCCGTCGACGGCGCGCAGGCGTTCCGCCATGCCGGTGAGCCCCCGACCCGGGGTTACGGAGGCGGCGTCGCCGGCGACACCGTTACGCACCTCGATGACCAGCTGATCGCCGGACCAGTCGCGCCGCACGACGATCGCGCTGTCGCGGCGGCCGTGGCGAATAGCGTTGGTCAGCATCTCCTGCAGCACCCGGTAGGCGATCTCGGCCCGCTCGGCGTCGAGCACGACCGGCGAGCCGGCCTGGGTCGACAGCACCTCCCGGCCGCCGGAGCGTACGCCCTCGAGCAGCCGGTCGAGGCCGTCGGCGCCGACCTCGTCCCGGGTCGCCGCGAGCACCCGGCGGATGTCGCGCAGCGAGGTGCGGGCCGAGTCGGCGACCGTGGCCAGCGTGACCTTGAGCGCCGCCGGGTCCTCGTCCGGCAGGTACTGGGCCGATTCGGCCTGGGCGAGGATGACGGCCAGCGAGTGGCCGACCACGTCGTGCACGTCGCGGGCGAGCCGGGCCTGCTCGGCCCGGAGCCGGGCGAGCTCGCTGGCCTGTTCGCGGGCCGCCGTCACCTGGGCGATCTCGGACGCCGCGACGGCGGCCTCGGTCGCCGCCGACGCGCGCACCCGCACGACCAGGCCGAGCAGCCACGGAACGGCGAGCAGCAGCAGGCCGAGGACCGCGGCGGTGATCTGCAGGTGGCCGCCGAACTGGTAGCCGAGCTGCAGCAGCCACTGGACGCCGGCGATCGGGGCGACCGCGCCGGCCACGCTGCCGCCCAGGAAGGCGACGACCACGGCGGCGCCGACCGGCACCGAGAGGGCGCCCATCCAGACGACCAGGGGCAGGCCCCAGCGGGCAGTGCCGTATAGGACGGCCAGATCGGCGGCCTGGATGACCATCACCGGGGCCTGATATTCGACCAGCACGGTGCCGAGCACCTCGAGCAGGACGCTGAACCAGACGACCATCAGGGCGAGGCCGGGCGCGCGGCGGCTCAGGGCCACGGCGACCGCGGTGGCCAGGATGACGACGAGCGTCGCGGTGGCCGGGCCGCCCGAGTAGCGCCAGTTCGCGCTCGTCTCGCCCAGCCCCAGGACCAGGACGATCAGGCCGGCCACCGCATCCGGGGCCCAGCGGCGGACGACGGCGTTCACGGTGTCATGCGAGCACGGACGGCCGTCACCGGCGCGCCCGGTCGCCGGTCTTCCCGGCAACCCGGGTCAGCGTCACGCTTGTGGTGCGCCCCGAGCCCTTCAGCGCCTCGGCATCGGTCAGGACGAGGGTGACCGTGAGCGGTCCGGTGGCCGCGCGGCCGTTCCGGTCGAGCGCCGGCCTCATCGGGGGATCGCCTCGGTGACCGGGCCGAAGAGGGCGGCCGGGGCGCCGGTCATCAGCGCCCAGTAACGGTCGCCGTAACTCCAGTGCCACCACTCGGTCGGGTAGTTCACCAGGCCGGCGCTGCCCAGCACGCGGGCCAGCAGGGTGCGGTTCTCGCGGGCGGCCACCGAGATGTTGCCGGCCGCGAAGTAGCAGGCGCCGTCCGACTGCTCGGGCGTCGCGTCCACGGCCGTGCCCATGTCCAGCTCGTCGCCGTCGGGGGTGGTCAGCGTGAGGTCGACGGCGGCGCCGGCCACGTGCGGGGCGACGTCGACCGGGGAGACGAAACGGCTGGTCAGCTCGTGCAGCTCGGCGTCGCCGGCGTGCGGGTGGGCGATCCGCAGTTCGGCCCGGTAGCGGGCGATGATCGACTCCTGGTCGGCGACCGAGCGGTGGCCCTCGATCACGCGCAGCCGCACCCCGATGGGCAGGGCCTGCTGGGCGAATCGCAGGCGGTCGGCGAGGTCGGCGCGGACCGGCGCCCGGGCCGGTCCGAAGGCGGCGGCCAGGCGCACCAGCGGGACGCCCTCCTCCCGTACGGGAACCGCCGCGACCCTCGGGTCGCAGAGCAAGATCGTCATGGTTGTCGACGATCGTCGCACCGGGCGCCCGGCCGCCTCCCTCTCGGGTGCCGCGGAATAGTCCTCAGGTATCGCCACATCTCACCGAAGGCCGACGCAGTCGTAGTCCCAGAACGTCTGCGAATAGACGAACGTGCCCGTCATCCACGGCTCGGCGGCCGGCAGCCGCACCACCTGGAACGCCACGTCGGGGATCCGCAGCGACGGCTTGCGGAAGCCTTCCCCGCCGGCCGCCACGAAGCCCAGCCGCGAGTAGTACGCCGGATCGCCCTCCAGGAACACCAGCGGGACACCGCGCTCGCCGACCCGGCGCAGACCCTCGCGGACCAGCGCCGTGCCGATCCCCCGGCCCTGCCAGGCCGGACGGACCGCGAGCGGGCTCAGCGACACGACCTCGACCAGCCGCCGCGGCGCGTCGAGCAGCGACCGGCTGAACATGATGTGCCCGACCACCTCGCGCTTCTCGACGGCCACGAGCGACAACGCCCCGGGGTCGTCCCGGCGCAGGGCGTCGACGAGGTCGGCCACGGTGCGGCCGTGCTCGCCGCCGAACCCGGACCGGTGGACCTCGGCGATCGCCGGCCGGTCACCCGCCTGCTCGATACGAAGGTCCATGGGCGGCAATGTAACTGATAGGTTCCACGGCCATGTCTCTCGTCGTCCCCTACGACCCGGCCTGGCGCGACCGGGGCGTGGCCCTCGCCGCCGAGATCCGCGACGCGCTCGGCCCGCTCGCGGTGCGGGTCGAGCACATCGGCAGCACCTCGATCCCCGGCATGGCGGCCAAGCCGCTCTACGACCTGCAGGTCAGCGTGACCGACCTGGAGGAGGCGGCCGCGGCGTTCGACAAACCGCTGGCCGGCCTCGGCCTCGGCCGCCGCCCGTGGGAACGCGACCACGTCCCGGCCGGCCACGACGACCCGCCGTCGCGGTGGGCGAAGCGGCTGTGGAGCCGGTCCTCGCCGCCCGAGCCGGTCAACCTGCACTGCCGGGTCGCCGGGTCGCCGAACGAGCGGCTCGCGCTGCTGTTCCGCGACTGGTTCCGGGCCCACGAACTGGCGATCCCGGCCTACGCCCGCTTCAAGGAGTCGCTGTCGTCGGCGGTCGGCGACGACATGGACCTCTACACGGACGTCAAGGACCCGGTCGTCGACCTGGTCGTCGCGGTCGCCGAGGAATGGGCGGCGGTCACCGGCTGGACGGCCTAGAACTCCTCGAGCTCCTTGGCCCGGTGCCGCAGCTCCGGCGGGATCAGCTCCAGCAGCTGGTCCCGGCGGAGCGGCAGGTCGAGAAGGCTCAGCTTGATCCGGCTGCGGCTCGCGTGGGCGCTCGCCGAGAACCGTACGACCTGGGCCGCGTCCGCCCGCATCGTCGCCTCCAGCCGGTCACCCGGCCGCACCTCGCCGGCCTCCGTCCCGTCGACGTCGACCACGCCGGGCGAGCTGTCGTCGGCCACGGTCAGCGCGATCCGGTCGCCGGCGCCGAGGACGACCGCCCGGCCGATGCCCGACATCGGCGCGACCGGCGTGATGACCAGCGCACCCGACGACGGCGACAGCACCGGACCGCCGGCGGCATAGTTGTAGGCCGTGGACCCGGTCGGCGTGGCCACGATGACGGCGTCGCTGCGGTAGTAGCCGTACTGCAGGCCGTTGACCTCGAGGTCGATCGAGACGGCGCCGCGGCCGGGCCGGCTGACCACCACGTCGTTGAAGGCATAGTGGGTGCGGTCGGTGGTGAGCTCCAGGCAGCCGTACTGCTCGACGGTGAAGTCGCCGTCGGCCATCTTGTCGAGCGCGGCCGGCAACTCGGCCGGCGCCACCTCGACCAGGAACCCCAGGTTGCCGTGGTTGACCCCGAGCACCGGCACCGGCCGCTCGGCCATCAGCCGCATCGCGCCGAGCATCGTGCCGTCGCCGCCGAGCGCGATCAGACCCTGCACCTCGCGGAGGAAGGCGTCCTCGGACACGATCTCGACGCCGGGCGGGACGCGGTGACGGTCGGTCTCGCGGGCCAGCACCCGAAGCGGGTGCCCCTGGGCGAACGCGAGGATGGTCTCGAGGGACTTGTCGACCGGCTTCACCGGGTGGAGCACCAGGCCGATCACGCCGATGAGGACCCCGGAACCCATGCCGACCACCCTACCGGCCCGCTGACCCGCCGCGTTGCCACCGCGACAGCTCCCGGACGCCGGCCTTGTCGGGTCTCGCGTTTGAAGCTGGCGTTGAACGACTCGGCGAGTGCGTTGTCGGCGGAGCTACCGACCTTGCTCGTCGACTGCCGGACCCCGACAGCTTCGCAGGCGGCGGCGAAGGCCCTCGACGTGTATCGGGTTCCGTGATCGGTGTGCATGATGGCCCCGTCGAGGCTGCCCCGAGTCCGCTGGGCGGCGTCCAGGGCGGCGATGATCAGATCGGTGCGCATGTGGTCAGCGATGGCCCGGCCTGCCAGGCGGCGCAAGCGCAGGTCGATGACGGTAGCCAGGTAAAGGAACCCGCGTTCACCGACCGGCAGATAGGTTGCGCACCGTGGGTGCCGTCATTGACCGCCGGCACCGCCCGGATCCGAACGGCGAGGGCCGCGTCCGCCGCGTCCCGAGCAGCCCGCGCGGGCGCAAGATCCCAGGATCAAGTGTCCTGTGATGATGTTGGAGCGCCGTCCGGAGGGCGGGATCTGACCCGCAAGTGTCCCGGCCGATAAGTGCCATGATCTTGATCTGTCGGTCCTGGTCTCCGGACGGTGCTTGCTGCCGCCGGACCGGCAGGGTGTGTCCCGATAGGGGCCTTGCCGCTAACAAGGCACCGTCACAGGTCTGACCTTCCCGCCGGTCCGGCGACGGCCATTCGCATCCCGAGCCGTCAGGAGCCGAACAACATTGTCCAGCATCGTCCAGCAGGGCCCCACCGGTCAGCCCACCAACGGCGTCGAGGTGGTCCTGGGCGTCGATACCCACAAAGACACCCATACCGCGGCGTCGTTACCCGCCACGGCGCGCTGCTGGGTGTCCGCCAGTTCACCACCAACGCCGCTGGCTACGCCGCGATGCTCGAGTGGGCGATCAGCCACAGACGGCTTCACCAGGCAGGCGTGGAAGGCACCCATTCCTACGGCGCAGGGCTGACTCGCCATCTGCACGCCGCCGGCATCGACGTCCTGGAAGTCAACCAGCCCGACAAAGCGAACCGGCGTCGTCGCGGGAAGACCGACGCCCTCGACGCCGAGGCCGCAGCCCGGGCCGTGTTGTCCGGCAGGGCTACCGCGACGGCCAACGAACTGGTCAAACACCTCACCGCCGCCGTGAGCGCCAGCGCACCCGACCTACTCGAACGCCGCGGCGTCGGTCCCGACACCGCATCCGCCCTGCTCCTGGCCGCAGGAGACAATCCGCAACGACTCACCGACGAGGCGGCCTTCGCCGCACTCTGTGGTGTCAGCCCAGTCGAAGCCTCCTCCGGCGAGACCCGACGCCACCGCCTCAACCGCGGCGGCGACCGCCACGCAAACTGGGCCCTGCACACCATCGTCATCAACCGGCTGCGCTGGGACACCCGCACCCACGACTACGCTGCCCGCCGCACCGCCGGGGGCAAACCCGCCGCGAGATCATCCGCTGCCTCAAACGCTACGTCGCCCGCGAAATCTTCACCCTCATCACCAACAGCCGACAGCCATCCACCTCTTGACATGCATAGGGGCATCAAGATCAGGGGGCAAGCCACCATCAGTGGCGTCACCTCTGTCCACCCGAGAACGGGACGGCCGGGCCGGCCGGCGGACACACCTCAGTGCGGCCGCTGCCACGCTCCTATCAGGTCACGCCGGTCGGCCCTGACCACCGATGACCCGCACGACGCGGCAGCACTCACCCTGACACTGACCGCGAACCTTCATCAGGCGAGTACGCGCGGGTAGTTGACCCATCCGGAGCCGATCTGGCGGGAGTTCGCCCCGGTGAACGGCCGGGTCGAGCTGGCCTGGTAACCGTTCTGGTAGAGCAGCATGGTCCCGTCCGCCTCGATGCCGACCAGGTCGGTGTATCCGTCGCCGGTGACGTCGGCGCCGACGATCTGCGTGAAGTTTCCCCAGCCGTTGCCGATCTGGTAGGACGACGTCGCCGTGAACGGTGTCGTGTGGCTGGTGGTGTACCGGTTCGGATAGAGCCACAGGGTGCCGTCGGTCTTCAGCGCGACCAGGTCGGTGTATCCGTCGCCCGTGACATCGGCGCCGATGACCTTGGCGAAGTTGTTCCAGCCGGTTCCGATCTGGTAGGACGACGTCGCCGTGTACGGCGTGGTCCCGTTCTTCGTGTTCGGATAGAGGACGAGTTCGCCCGTGGACCGGATGCCGATGAGGTCGGCGTACCCGTCGCCGGTGACGTCGGCGCTGAGAATGGTGGCGAAGGTGTCCCAGCCGTTGCCGATCTGGGCCGACCCGCTGTACGCATCGCCGTTGTCGCGCATGTAGTTGTTGGCGTAGAGCCAGAGCGTGCCGTCCGGGCGCATCGCGACCAGGTCGGTGAAACCGTCGCCGGTGACGTCGGCCGGGACGATCCGCGGATAGTTGTCCCAGCCGTGGCCGATCTGGCGGTACTCGGCGTAGGGCCGCCCGTCGTCCCGCACGATGTTGTTGGGGTAGAGCCACATCGTGCCGTCGGCGCGCACGGCGATGAGGTCGGCGTACGGGTCGCCGGTGAGGCTGGCGCCGGCCGGCTTGCCCGGGGTGACCGCCCCGCCCCACTGGCCGTAGTCGGAGACTTCGGCCTCGTCGCGGTCGCAGTCCTCGCCGTCGACGGTGATGCCGTTCTGGACCTGGCGAAGCTGGGCCCGGGAGTCCCATTGGCCGCCGGACCAGGCGTACGTCTGCCAGCCGAACGTGATCTTGCCGGCGTCGAACAGCCGTTTGATGACGTAGTAGCCGCCGTACGCGCCGGTGCGCCCGCGGCCGAGGACCGAGGCGACGCCGTCCATGTAGTCGTTGATCGCGCCCTGCTGGGCCTCGGTGGCGTCGAAGTCGACGCTGAAGTAGATGGGCCGGGTGGAGGGCATGCCGACCGCGGTCGCCTGGCGCTGGGCCTCCTTGGCGTGGGTGACACCGGTGGCGTACCCCTTGAGCGCGTCGTCGGCGACGTTCTCCCAGTTGATGACGATGCTGATGCCGGCGGCCCGCAGACTGTCCGCCTCGCTCTTGTTGATGTTCTTGCCGGTCGTGTTGTAGCTGACGTACCGGCAGACGAAGCGGTAACCGTCGGCTTTGATCACATCCGGGTCGGGCCGGCCGAACGAGTAGTCGATTCCCGTGGCGACGGTGGCCGCGAACGCGCCCCGGCCGAGAGTGAGCGCGCCGATTCCGGCGCCGCCGATGGATGTGATGAAGGCGCGCCTGGTGGTCCCTTTCATTTTGTGCTCCCCCGTGGAGTGATTTTTTCGCACGTTGGCACGGGGAATTACATGTGTCAATACCTGAACGGTCGCCGATCAATAGACGTCCCGTAGGTAGCGTTTGTCGGCGATCATCTGCTTTACGTACAGATCGGCGTCTATGCGACCGTGTTGGGTGACGATGTCGCGGAGGGCGGCGTCGACGTCGCGCGCCATGCGGCCGGCGTCGCCGCAGACGTAGAACTGGGCGCCGCCGGCCAGCCACGACCAGAGGTGGGCGCCGTGTTCGCGCATGCGGTCCTGCACATAGACCTTCGTGCGCTGGTCGCGGGAGAACGCGAGGTCGAGCCGGGTCAGCGTGCCGTCGGCCCGCATCGCGGCCAGTTCGTCGGCGTAGTAGAAGTCGGTGTCGCGGCGCTGTTCGCCGAAGAAGAGCCAGTTGCGGCCGGTCGCGCCGCGGGCCCGGCGCTCGTGCAGGAAGCCGATGAACGGCGCGATGCCGGTACCGGGACCGACCATGATCATGGGGGTCGAGGGGTCGGCGGGCGGGCGGAAATGCGGGGCCCGCTGGACGAAGACCGGGGCGTCGACCGCGGTGTCGGCCAGGAAGGCCGAGCAGACGCCGCGACGGTTCTGGCCGAAGCGGACGACCGACACCGTGAGGCTGACTTTCGACGGATCGGTGAGCGGGGACGACGATATCGAGTAGAGCCGGGGCTGGAGTCGTTTGAGGATGTCGGCCCATTCCTGGGCGGCCGCTTTCACCGGATATTCGGCGAGCAGGTCGACGGCCTGGCGGCCCCACATCCATTTCGCCAGTGAGCCTTTGTTGTCCGGCCGCAGGAGGGTCTTCAGGGCGGCGTCCTGAGTGCGGTCGGCCAGGAAACGCAACAGATCGGGCGTGATCCGGGTGATGTCGAGGTCGTTGGTCAGCGCTTCGCGCAGGGATACCTCGGCGCCGCCGACCGACACGATCTGGTCCGGCCGCAATGCGGTCCGGGCGAGCCATTCATCGACGACATCGTCCGCGTTGCGGGGCCGGATGCCGAGGGCGTCGCCGGCCTCGTAGGAGAGCACCCCGGCGGTGTCGAAAGTGAACCGGCGGACCTCTTTGGCCGAGCCGGGGCCGCTCAACAACTCGTTGCCGGTCAGGGCGGCCAGCATCGGCGACGCCTTGGTGGGTCCGTTCAGAGTGGCGACGACGCGGTCGAGCCAGCGCCCGGCCGCCTCCTCGAAATCGGGTTCGCAATCGACCCGCGCGGTCAGCCGGACGGCACCCAGTTCGGCGAGACGCTCGTCGAGCCGGCGGCCGTGCCCGCAGAAGTCGTCGTAGCTCGAATCGCCGAGGGCCAGCACGGCGAAACGGCGGCCGTCGAGACGCGGCGCATCGTCTCCGGTCAATGACTGCCAGAAGCCGGCGCCGTTGTCCGGGGCGTCGCCGTCGCCGAACGTGCTCGTCACGATCAGGACATCGCCGTCGGCGCCGAGCACATCGGCCGCCGGCGCGTCCATCGGCTGCACTTTCGCCGGCCGTCCGGCCTCGGCCAGCCGCCGGCCTACGGCCTCGGCGAAACCTTCGGCATTCCCGGTCTGCGAGGCCCACAGGACCCGGAGGTGCCGGGTCGCGCTTTCCGGCTGTACGGCGTTCGCCGCCCCGTTGTCACGAAACTGATCGGTTCCCGGCCGCGCGAGTGAGCGAACGCCTCCGAGAAAGCCGTTCAGCCAGGCCGCGTCCTCCCGTGAGAAGGGGGCATCGACCGGTAGCCGCACCCCTTTGGCGGCCAGGAAGCCGGACAGGTAGTGCTTCTGGACGTCCGACAGTTGAGGGGCCACCGCCGGGAGGGCGAGCTCCCGGGTGACAGTGCCGGCGAACGTGTCGTCATCCGGCGGATCCGGTGGGGCGGCGACGGTCACTTCCCGTACCGGATGAAGCGGTGTCGAAGGCACCGCCTTGACCGAAATCGCACAGACCTTGAGCTCGGGCTGATAGGAGATCGGGTCGACGGCGTCGTTGGTGACCGCATTGACGCTGACGTATTCGCCGAAGAGGTCGTTCCAGTGGAACGGCGCGAAGCAGTTCCCGGGCCGCACCCGGTCGGTGAGAACGGCCGGGAGAACGGCGCGCCCCCGCCGCGACGCGAGCTCGACCGCGTCGCCGTCGGCGATTCCCAGCGACCGCGCGTCCTCCGGATGAATCTCGACGAACGGCCCGGGGTGGAGTTTCCGCAGCTTGTCGATCTTCCCCGTCTTGGTGAGCGTGTGCCAGTGGTGTTGCAGCCGGCCGGTGTTGAGGACGAATGGGTAATCGTCGTCAGGCAGTTCCGCGGCCGGCAGATGCGGGCGGGCGTGAAAGATCGCCTTGCCGCTCGGGGTGGGGAAGCGCAGGCCCTCCGAGGTTCGGTAACGGATCGGGTTCCGCGGCCCGGCGCCGGCCGTCGCCGGCCATTGCATCGGGTGCTCCAGCAGTTTCTCGTAGGTCGCGCCGGACAGGTCATATCCCGTCTGCGGGTTCGCGAACTGCTTGATCTCCTCGAAGATCTCCTCGGCGCCGCGGTAGGAGAAGTCGGCGGCGAACCCCAGTTCGGCCGCCATCCGGGCGATGAGAAGCCAGTCCGGCAGCGCCTGCCCGGGCGGCGGGGACGCCGGATGCACCAGCGTCAGGCCGCGCTCGGAGTTGATCATCACGCCGTCGGTCTCCGACCACATCGCGGCCGGCAGCACGAAATCCGCATAGGCGTTGGTCTCGGTCTCGGCGAACGCGTCCTGGGTGATGACCAGCTCGGCCGCCTCCAGCCCGTCGATCACCGTGCGCCGGTTCCCGACCGACGCGACCGGGTTCGTGCAGATGATCCAGCACGCCTTTATCTCGCCGGCCGCCATTCGCTCGAACATCTCGACCGTGCCCCGCCCGGCCGTTTCCCGGATCGTGCCCGGAGGCAGTCCCCACACCCGTTCCGTGAACGCCCGGTCGGCCGGGACGAGCACCGACCGCTGCCCGGGGAGTCCCGGTCCCATGTAGCCCATTTCCCGGCCGCCCATCGCATTGGGCTGCCCGGTGAGGGAAAACGGGCCGCTCCCGGTACGGCAGATCGCGCCGGTCGCCAGATGGAGATTGCAGATCGCGTTCGTGTTCCAGGTGCCGTGGGTGCTCTGATTGAGGCCCATCGTCCACAGCGAGACCCAGTTCCCGGCCGCCCCGATCCACGCGGCCGCCGTCCGCAGATCGTCCTCCGCAATCCCGGTGATCGACGCGACCACGGCCGGCGGATAGTCGGCCAGCAGCGGCTCCAGCGCCTCCCACCCTTCGGTGTTCGCGTCGATGAAACCCTGATCGATCTGTCCGTTCTCGACCAGCAGATGCAGAAGGCCGTTGAGGAGCGCCAGATCGGTTCCGGGCCGGACCGGCAGATAGAGATCGGCCTTGTCGGCGGTGGCCGTCCGGCGCGGGTCGACGACGATCAGCTTCGCGCCCGCCCGGACCCGGTCGAGCAGCCGCAGGAAAAGGACCGGATGGCAGTCGGCCATGTTCGCGCCGACGACGAAGAACACGTCGGCGTGGTCGAGGTCGTCGTAGGAGCCGGGCGGCCCGTCGGCCCCGAGCGACAGTTTGTATCCGGTGCCGGCGCTCGCCATGCACAGCCGCGAGTTCGATTCGATCTGATTGGTCCGCAGGAAGCCCTTGGCCAGCTTGTTGGCGAGGTATTGGGCCTCGAGGGTCATCTGCCCCGAGACGTAGAGCGCGACCGCATCCGGCCCGTGTTCGTCGACAATCTTCCGGAGCCGTTGCGCGGCCTCGGAAATGGCGTCGTCGACGTCGACCTCCGACGACCCGCGAAGGGCCTTCGTGAGCCGGCCCGGCGCGGCCAGCATCTCCGCACTCGTCGCCCCCTTGGTGCACAGCCGCCCCCGGTTGGCCGGATGGTCGCGATCCCCCCGCACCCGGGTGACCCGCCCCCGATCCACCGAGAGCACCATCCCGCACCCCACCCCGCAGTACCCGCAGACGGTCCGGATCTCCCCCACGACCGCGACGTTATGGACGCGCGATTTCCGGCCGGTCACTGCAGAATGCGTACGCGGTCACCAACCTCTCACCGGGTGACCGAGTTCGATGTGAGGAGCCGACCCCCATGTCCCTGGTCCAGGCCGCCCTCGACCGCGCCGAAGCGGCCGGGTTCACCATCTCCAGCGAGCCGCCGGCCGGTGCGCTGCTCGCCGTACTCTCCGCGGCCGTGCCGCCCGGCGGCCGCATCCTGGAGATCGGCACCGGGGCCGGGGTGGGTCTGGCCTGGCTCGTCGAGGGTCTCGGCGGCCGCACCGACGTCGAGGTCCGCTCGGTCGAGCGCGACCCGCGGCTCGGCGCGCTGACCGCGGCCGCCGACTGGCCGGAGAACGTCACCCTGCACGGCGGCGACGTCCTCGAACTCTTCGACACCCTCGGCACCTTCGACCTGATCTTCGCCGACGCCCAGGGCGGCAAGTCGCACGGCCTCGACCGCACGATCGCCGCCCTCGCCCCGGGCGGCCACCTCCTGGTCGACGACATGGCGGCCGACCAGGAGCAGATCGCCCGCGTCCGCGACACCCTGCTCGCCCACCCCGGCCTGACCGCGGTCGAGCTCCCCTGCGGCACCGGCCTGATCCTGGCCACCCGCAACCGCCAGGAAAATGGCGCCGGCGTCGCGTGACGGTCGCGGGCCAGCGGGTAACCACTCCCGCCGGTATCCTGATCATCGTCGATCACCAGGAACTGGGGCATCGCACGTGGAGATCACCGGAACCGCTCAGTTCGATGCCTGGCAACGCCGGGTCCCGCCGCCGGTCGAGGAGGTGCGCCCCGGCCTGTGGTCGATCCCGGTCCCGATGCCGCACAACCCACTGCGCTACACGCTCTGCTACGCGTTCACCGGCCGCGACGTCGTCATCGTCGACCCGGGCTGGGATTCTCCCGATGCCCGCGCCGCCCTCACGGCCGGCCTGACCACGGCCGGCACCTCGCTCGACGACGTGACCGGGATCGTCCTCACCCACATCCACCCCGACCACCACGGGCTCACCGGCTGGGTCCGCTCGGCCTCCGGCGCCTGGGCCGGCATGCACCCGGCCGAGGCGGCGACCCTCCCGGCGCGACTCGACCACCACTACCGGGACGCTTCCGCCGACCGCGCCTGGCTCATCCGGGCGGGAGTGCCGTCCGACGAGATCGACGCGCTGGCCATCTCCACCGACAGCCTCGACGCCCTGCGCCGGTTGGCCTCCCCGGACCGCCTGATCGAGGACGGCTCGCTGCTGCCGATCCCCGGCCGCGAGGTCCGCGCCATCTGGACGCCCGGGCACACGCCGGGCCACCTGTGCCTGCACGACGCGGCGGCCGGCGCCCTGCTCACCGGCGACCACCTCCTCCCCCGCATCACGCCGAACATCGCCGCCAAGGACGACACCGACGGCGACCCGCTCGGCGACTACCTGACATCGCTGGCGAAATTCACGGCCTTTCAGGCCGAGGAGGCGCTTCCGGCGCACGAATACCGGTTCCGCCTGCTCGACGTACGCGCGAAAGCCGTCGCCGACCACCACGAGGCCCGTTCCGCCGAGGTGATCGCGGCGGCCGCCAACCTCGACTTCCCGACCGCGTGGCTGATCGCCGGAGCACTGACCTGGTCGCGCGGGTGGGCGTCGCTGAACGGCTTCCTCCGCCGCATGGCGCTGGGCGAGACGATCGCCCACCTCAACCACCTGACGGCGGTCGGCGCGCTGCTCCCCTCCCCCGACTCACCGATCCACTGGCATCCGGCCGTGCCCTGACCTCGCGCGCCGTCCCAGGCCGGCCGCGCCTCAGCTCGCGCCGTCGCAGGCCGGCTGTGCCTCAGCTCGCGCCGTCCCAGGCCGGCTGTGCCTCAGGTTCGCGCGCCGTTCCAGACCGGACCGGCGAAGCTGGCCGGCCGGTCGCCGATGCCCAGGCCGGGGCTGACGATCCACGACTGATATTCCGGCGTGAACATCGAGTAGAGCTTCGGCACGTCCGGGGTGCTGGCCTCGTCGAGCCGCCGCCGGGCGTCCTCGGGGATCACGAAGTCGAGCGCGGCGAGGTTGCCGTCCAGCTGCCCGGGGCCGCTGGCGCCGATCACCAGCGAGGAGATGCCGGGCTGGGTGGCCGCCCAGTTGAGCGCCACCTGGGCCATCGGGCGGCCCAGCCCCTCGGCGACCTCCCGCACCGCGTCGATCACCTGCCAGTCGCGCTCGCCGATGTCCGGGTCGCCGAGCCGTCCCTCGCCGCCGCCGGTCCGGCGGTATTTGCCGGTCAGCAGGCCGCCACCGATCGGGCTCCACGCGGTCAGCCCGATGCCCAGGGTCTGGGCCATCGGCACGAACTCCGGCTCGACGCCGCGGGCGAGCAGGGAGTACGGCAGCTGCACGGTGACGACCGGCGTGAGCCCGTGCGCCTCGGCGTAGCTCTGGGCGCGGGCGGCGTACCAGGCCGGGACGTCGGAGAGGCCGGCGTACCGGATCTTGCCGGTCCGCACGAGATCGTCGAAGGTCTGCATGACCTCCTCGACCGGGGTGATCCGGTCCCAGGTGTGCAGCAGGTAGAGGTCGAGGTAGTCGGTGCCGAGCCGGCGCAGCGACGCCTCCAGCGCCCGCACCATGTGCTTGCGGCCGTTGCCGCTCGCGTTCGGGTCGGACGGGTCGATCGTGTTGGTGAACTTGCTGGTCAGCACCAGCCGCTCGCGGTTGCCCGCCTGGCCGATCAGGCGGCCGAGGATCCGCTCGCTCTCGCCCGCGGTATAGAAGTCGGCGGTGTCGACGAAGTTGCCGCCCGACTCGACATAGCGCCGGAAGATCGGCTCCGCCTCTTCCTCGCTCTTCCCGTACGCGGCGTGAAACCCGTCCACCCCGAAGTTCATGGTGCCCAGCGCGAGACGGCTGACCCGCAGCCCCGAGCGCCCGAGCAGGTAGTAGTGGTTCATAGTGTCTCCTCGATTTTGAACCGTACGGTCCAGACTAGTGGACTATGGGGTCCAAAACCGTCGGATGAGATGACGGCCACCCCGGGCGGCCGGCGGGCGCGTCGTACGAGGTGATGCGGTGCACACCCGACTAGGCTGCCGCACAGCGTCGCGGCCGGTGTGCCGTTCGGTCCACCCTGATGGTGCGCAATCTCGGGGATGTGCAAAGCTGCGCGCTTACATCAGCATCTCTATGTCCCGGAGGCCCGACGTGGCATCAATAATCTTCCTTGTCGCCGGGCTGGTGATCGGCCTGATCGCCGGCTGGTTCATCTGGGGAAGAAGCCGCAGCTCAACCCCGGCCGCGGCCACCCCCACGCCCGCGACCCCGGTGACCACGCCGTCCGGCGACGAGACCGTGCCCACGGCCGACCTGGCCGCGGCCAGCCCCGACGCCGCCGACACCGCACTGCTCACTCTGGACGCCGAACCGGCCGGCGACACCACCGCCGTCATCAGCACCGAGCCGGCCGACGCCCCCGCCGACTCCGACCCGACGGCCGCCACCCAGGTCATCACCGCCCCCGACGCCGACGCCACCCAGGTGGTCACGCCGGCCGACGCCGAGGCCGCGGCCGCCACCCAGGTGGTCACCACGGAGTCGATCCCGGTCGAGCCCGAGCCCGTGGCGACCGAGCCCGAGCCGGCGGTCACCGAGGCAGCCGCCGCCGACGCCGCCACGGTCGAGCCCACCACCGCCGACGCCATCGCCACCGAGGCCGTCACCGAGGACGAGCCGGCCGCGGCCGCAGCTCCCGTCACGCTGGTCGCCGAGCACGAGCCCGCCACCGGGGAAAGCACGCCGGCCACCGGCCCGGTCGCAGCCGAGGCCGCCGGCGCCGACGCCGCCACCGCCGTGTCAGCCGCCGCCGAAGCCGCCGCTGACAGGCCCATCGCTGATGAACCCGTCGCCGCAACGCCGACCGCCACCGAGGCAGCCGGTGCCGGTGCCGCCAGCGCCGTGTCAGCCGTAGAAGCCGGCGACGCGCCCATCGCTGACGAGGCCGGCGCCGCAACGCCGACCGCCACCGAAGACGCCGGTGCCGACGCCGCCACCGCCGTGTCGGCCGCCGCCGAGTCGGCCGCCGCCGAGTCCACGCCCCTCGACGAGCCCGTCGCCGCCGGCACCATCCCCGGGCAGACCTCGGCCGCCGGCGCCCCCGAGTCGACCCCGGCGCCCACCGGCACCACCGGCTCCGACGCGACGGTGGCCGTGCCGGTCCCGGGCGCCGCCGAGTCCGACGTGGTCCAGGCCGCCCCGGTCCCGGCAGCCGTGGCCGTGGCCGAGCCCGACGACCTCACGAAGATCCCCGGCATCGGCCCGAAGATGGCCATGGCCCTGGCCGTAGCCGGCATCACCACCTACCGCCAGCTGGCCGACACCGACGTGGCCGTCCTCCGCACCGCGATCACCAGCGCCGGCATGCGCGTGGCCCCGACCCTGCCGACCTGGCCCGAACGCGCCAAGGCCCTAGCCGAAAACGCCGCCTGACCAACCGTTTCCACCCCGATGCCCCGGCCCACAAAGCCGGGGCATCGCCGTGTCCCGCCCAGCGGCCGGTCCCGTCAAAGCCGCTTCGTCTGTGGAGGTCCTCAAAGGACGGTCGAGCAGGAGGAATCGTGAACCTGACTGGAGGCGTCAGCATTCGCGCCGGCAAAGGCTCGGGTTGGCTGAGGAATTGAAGCTGTCCACATAGGATGCGCGGCGCTCATTGCGGTCGGCCGGCTCAACCTGCGCGGCGCGGACCACGAGCGGTGTGGGCCGGCCGCCGGGCGGTAGACGGCTAAGCGAGGCCGGCGACCGACGTCGCGACCTTGGCCCGCAACGCGTCGGGCAGGGGTGCGTAGCCGAGCCGGGTCGCCGCTGCTTGGCCGGCCGGGCTCACCGCGTACGAGAAGAAGCTCTTCACCAACGGCCCGGCGCCCTTCGCACAGACGATCTCGTAGGTGACCAGGACGATCGGGTAAGCGCCCGCGCGGGCCGTCTTGTAGTCGAGCGCCAGCTCGAGGTCGCTGCCGGTGCCCACGATCCGCGCGCCCGCCACCTGGGCCGCCGCCGCCGAGTCGGTCAGGGCCACGAAGTCGCCGGCCGCGTTGCCGACGAGGGCGGTCGGCAGTTCGTGGAAGCGGGCGTACGAGGCCTCGACGTAGCCGATCGCGCCTTCGGTGCGTTCGATCGCCGCGACCACGCCGTTGCTGCCCTTGGCTGCGGTGCCGCCGGGCGCCTTCCACGTGCTGCCGCTTCCGGATGGCCAGGGCGACGTGCCGGCCAGGAACTTCGTGAAGTTGTCGGTGGTGCCCGAGCTGTCGGAGCGGTGCACCGTGCGGATCGGCGTGGTCGGCAGCACGGCGCCCGGGTTGTCGACCGCGATCGCCGGATCGTTCCAGGCCGTGATCGTGCCGCCGAAGATGCCCGCGATCGTGGCCGGCTTCAGCCGCAGGTCGTCGACGCCGGCCACGTTGTAGGCGAGCGCGATCGGCCCGACCACCATCGGCAGGTGCAGAGCCGGGCCGCCACAATGAGCTTGCGCCTGCGATGCGAAAACGGCCGACAAGGCCGAGTCGGAACCCGCGAAGTTGCCCTGCCCGCCCACGAACGCGGTGACGCCGGCTCCCGAGCCCACCGCCCCGTAGGAGATCGCCGCGCCCGAGCACGCCACCTGATAGTTCTTGATCCAGCTCGTGACGGCGGTCGCCTGGGCCGACGAGCCCTGCCCGGCGATCGAACCGGAGGCGCACGCGATGGGCGCGGCCGCCGCGGGCTGCCCGGCGTCGCAGGCGGCCAGACCGAGCAGCCCGACGAGGGCCAAAGCTCGCAGTTTCATCGGAGTCCCCCTCACCGGTATTCCGCGAATCGCCGCCGGACGCCCAGCGGCACCAGCACCAACACCAGCACCGCCACGCCGAGCGGGATCTCGGTCCAGCCGGTGAGCAGCGTGCGGGTGCTGTGCAGGGAGTCGTCGAAGGCGGCCTTGCGCGCGGTCGCGATCTGGTCGACCGCGTCGTCGAAGTAGGAGAAGTCGAAGGCGGCGTCCCCGCGCCGGATGCCGGTCAGCGCGGCGACCGCGTCGTTCCGCTTTCCGGCGTCGGCCA
Source organism: Actinoplanes sp. NPDC051411 (assembly GCF_040682075.1). Lineage (NCBI taxonomy): Bacteria > Bacillati > Actinomycetota > Actinomycetes > Micromonosporales > Micromonosporaceae > Actinoplanes > Actinoplanes sp. NPDC051411. The sequence goes on from NZ_JBFBAD010000129.1 coordinate 18,739, forward strand.
GCCCGATGATCTTGTCGTTGTCGCGCTGGTAGGCCGCCCACCGGTCGAGCGCCGGGCCCGGGGGCAGCGCGCCGATGATGGTCTCGCCGCCCGGGCCGCACGCGCCGCCCTTGGTCAGGCAAGCCGACTTCGCGGCGAAGTCCTGTTTGTAGTAGGCCAGTCCGCCGCTGATCAGGTAACGGCTGGTGTCGGCGGCCGCGTCGTAGCTGACCGCCCGGGCCTGCGACAGCGCGAGGTAGGGCGTCAGGCTCTGCTCGCGGGCGTCGCCGAGTTTCTGGCCCTGCAGCGCGAAGACGATGGCGGCCGGCCCGGCCAGCGCGATCGTCAGGATCGTCGCGATCAGCAGCGCCGGGTTGAACGTCCGCCGGAACCGCCGCGCCATCCACACCTGCATGGCCAGCAGCATCACGAGCAGAACCGCGCCGAGGCCCAAGGCCACGGCGATTCCCCACCGCTGCGTGGTCTGCTTCTGGGCGTACGCGCGGTCGAGCCGTTCCTGGCTCGCCTCCCGCAGCGTCTGCGCACCGGGCAGGAGCCGAAGGTGCAGCACGTTGGTCGCCTGGGTGTAGAAGCCGTGCTTGTCGCCGGTGGTGGCGAGCGCCTGCCAGACCCGTTCCCGGTAGACGGCGAGGTCGTCGAGCAGGGCCAGCGATGTCGCCCGGTCGGACGAGGCGCCCAGCAACTGCTGAAGGTCGGCGTCGATCTGGGTGCTGCGGTCGCGGTAGGTCGCGAGCGCGTCGATCTGGGTGGCGGCCAGCGAGTCGTCGTCGCCCGACAGCACGAGCCGGGCCACCTGGGCGTCGAGGTCGCTGAGGCCGAAGTAGAGATCGGACGCGGTGGCCGCCCGCGGCGCGGCGTCGTCGCCGATGATGCGGACCTGGCGCTGGGTCTGGGCCATCAGCACCGAGGTGGCGGCGAACAGCGCCACCGCGACGATCACGACGAGCGCGGTCCACAGGCGCAGACGGGCCGGGGTTTCGGGGCGCACGGCCCGATCGGCAAGGTTTCTGGTCGCCTCTAAAACTGCGGGCACGGCGTCACGGTAATGCACGCCGGCAATTGCCTAGCAGGCACCGGGCGACAATTCCGCGGATTCGCCATACGTTCATTTTGAATTCGCCGGCGACCGGCTAGACGGTGACCTGTCGTAACCGTTGGTGAGGGACGCCGGCGGCGGTCAGCTGCTCGACGATCAGTGGGCCGGGGTTGTGCACGAACACCGCGACCTGATGGTCATCGCCCATCCCGCAGGCGGCCGCGACGGTTCCGAGGTTGATCGGGTCGAGCGCGGGAACGTCGGCCAGGTCCAGGATCAGGCGCAACGGCCGGACTTTTCGGACGGTGTGGACGAGGACCTGCCGCAGTTCGACCGCCGTGTCGAGACCGACCTCCCCGTGCGGGGCGATCACAACGCTCCCGTCGGCGCTGGTTCGCACCTCGAGCACCGAGCCGCGCATAGGCACATCCTTCGTCACGAGGCTCACTCTTCGTCACCGGACGTTCAGTTGCTCGACCACTGTACGACGCAAATCGGTGTGCGTCGACAGCGCCATGAAAACGGTTACCGGACCGGTCGAAAGAACGGTTATCGGCCCGGCCCGGCCACGGGTTGCTCCAAGATGAAGAGCGTTCGTTCACAGCACGGTCACCGGAGCAAGCCACCATGACTCTCGAAGCGCAACACGACATCTCCGTCTACGTCCAGCATCTGATCGACGATCACCTCAACGCCATGCAGGGAATCCGGGACCGGATGCGGCACAGCGCGAGAACGAGCCCCGGGGGCCGCCGCTCGGTCGCGCTCGAGAGCATCACCCTGGCCGAGGAGTACGCGGCCAGCCTGGCGCACGCGCTCACCCGCGACCCGATCCTTTAGCAGCAGCGCGGACGGGATTCGAACCCGCACGTGTCCCGGGTGAAAGCCGGGCGACTCTACCTGTTTCGTCCACCGCGCCATGGCCGGCTCCGAGGAGCCGGCCGCGTACCCGGGGCGCGATTCGAACGCGCACTGTCGCCGTTCTGAGCGGCGGGCCTCTGCCGTTGGGCTACCCGGGCCTGGTGTTGCCGGTGCGTGCCCTCGGCGCGATTCGAACGCGCACCACCGACGTTCTCGACGTCGTGCCTCTGCCGTTGGGCTACGAGGGCGCTGCGATGGGGGACGAGCGGTTGCGGGGCCGAGCGATCTCGGGGACGGGCGGTTTCGGGGACGAAAAAGCCGCCCTCCCGGTCGGTGACCGGGAAAGCGGCTCGCGTGCGTCGTCTAGAACGTCAGCGTAGGCGCCGGCCCCGGTCGGGCCGCTCTTCGAGCAGCCCGAGCCGACCCAGCAGCCGGAGCCGGGTGGCGGTCGTGGCGAAGCGCGTCATGCCCGCAACGGTACGGGCGCCCGCGCCGGCCCTCAAACCATTTATCCGACGAACACGCAGAACGGGTGCCCGGCCGGGTCGGCGTAGACCCGCAGCGGCTCGTCCGGGTCGTCGCTCCGGTCGAAGAGCAGCTTCGCCCCGAGCCCCAGCGCGCGCTCGTGCTGGACGTCGAGGGCCTCCGTGTCGGGCACGACGGTGTCGAGATGGAACTGCTGCGGGATCGTGCCGTCCGGCCAGGTCGACGGGGTGACCCCGGTCGTCTGTTGGAAGGCCAGCTGGATGCCGCCCGGGTTGCGCAGCACCAGCCAGTCGGCGCCCCGCTCGTCCGGCGACCCGTCGGCCGGGATCTCGTCGCCCTCGCGGTAGGTCAGCCCGAACATCTGGCGGTAGAACTCGGCCAGGCCCCGCGCGTCGAGAGTGTCGAGTACGACCTGGCGCACCGTGGGATAGGTCTCCATCGACCCAGGAAACCACCGCTCGTTCTGTCCCGCACGCCGGACGTCGTCGCCGCCGCGGCCGGCCGTCCCGCCTATGCCGGCGGGCGCCTCCGCGATCTTCCCGCAATCACTTTCCGCCGCAATAAGTGATTGAAACGCGCACCGGAAATTGCACGTTTGCGTTATTGCCGAATAAGCGCGACAGTGCGTCATGCGTCTTCGCCGAACGGTTTCCATTGTCGCCGCGGCCGCCCTCTGCGGTCCCGGTGTGCCGGCCCGGTCGCCGGCGATTCTCTACGTCTCCCCCGGCGGCTCCGACCACGCGAGCGGCACCGCCTCCCACCCGCTGAGGACCCCCCAGGCCGCAGTCGACCGGCTGGGCCGTCCGGGCGGCACCGTGCAGTTGGCCGGAGGGCGTTACCTCGGGCAGCGCATCGTGCTGACCGGCCGCTCGCACGTCACCGTGCGGGCCGCCGCCGGCTCGGCGCCGGTGCTCGACGGCACCGGCCTCACGGTGCCCGACGACCAGAGCGGAATGGTGGAGATCCACGACAGCTCCGCGATCACCATTTCCGGGCTGACCATCACCGGATATCGCACCCGGTCCCTTTCGGCCGTGCCGATCGGCATTTTCGTGAGCGGATCCGGGCATTCCATCCGGCTCACTCACAATCACGTCCATCATCTCGGCAACGACAACGGCACCCTCGGCAGTTTCGACATCAACGCCCACGGCATCGCCGTCTACGGCACCGACCCGGCCGCCTCGCTCTCCGACATCCGGGTCGACGGCAACGAGCTCGACCATCTGGTGCTCGGGGCGAGCGAGACGCTGGTGCTGAACGGCAACGTCGACGGCTGGTCGGTCACCGGCAACGTCATCCACGACGACAACAACATCGGCATCGACGCGATCGGCTTCGAGGACACCATCTCCGGGGCGGCCCGGTTCACCGAGGTCAACCGGGCCCGCCACGGGGTGATCGCCGGCAATCACGTGTCCCGCATCATCAGCGCGGGCAACCCGGCCTACTGGGAGGACGGGTCGTGGTGCGACTGCGCCGACGGCATCTACGTCGACGGCGGCACCGCCATCACCATCGCCGGCAACCGGGTCGACGCCTCGGACATCGGCATTGAGGCCGCCTCCGAGTGGAAACAGGGCCGCACCAACGCCATCACGATCACCGGCAACACCGTCACCGGCAGCGGCTACACCAGCCTGGCGCTCGGCGGCTACGACCAGCACCGCGGCGAGGCGTACGACATCACGGTCTCCGGCAACGTGCTGCACGGCGGGTCACCGGCGATGCTCCTGCAGTACTACATCCACGACACCACGATCACCGGCAACGCCATCACCGCGACCGAGGCCGGGGCCGACCTGATCGACCGCGACAAGCCGGCCGGCACCGCGGCCCAGAACGCCCACCTGGTCCTCGACCACAACCGGTACGCCGGTCCCGCCAAGCCGGGCCACGAGCTCTACCTGTGGAACGACGTCACGTACCACGGGCTGGCCGCTTACCAGGCGGCGAGCGGCGAGGACCACTCCAGCACCTACACGCTCGTGGCGGACCCCCGGTAGCCCGGAGTCAGACCTCGACCACCTTGTTGCGGCCGGACTCCTTCGCCTGGTAGAGGGCGTGGTCGGCCCGGGCCAGGAGGTGGTCGAGGGTGCCGTCGCCCGGGTTCAGGCCGGCCAGGCCGACGCTGATCGTGACCGGGATCGGGCCGGCCGCCGTCGTGACCGGGACCGCCGCCACCGCCGCGCGCATGCGCTCGGCCAGGGCGCGGGCGTCGCCCCCGTGGTCGGGCAGGACGACCGCGAACTCCTCGCCGCCGTAGCGGCCCAGCACGTCGGCCTGGCGGACCGCCGCCCGGATCCGGGACGCGACCGCGCGGATCACCTCGTCGCCGACGCCGTGGCCGTACGTGTCGTTGATGTTCTTGAACTTGTCGATGTCGAGCATCGCCGCCGCCAGGTCGTGCCGGCCCCGGTCGGCCGCGACGACCAGGGCGCCCGCGATCGCGTAGAAGTGGCGGCGGTTGTGCTGCCCGGTCAGCTCGTCCGTGGTCGCCAGCTCCTGCACCCGGCTGAACAGGCGCGCGTTGTCGTACGCGCTCATCCCCTGGGTGGCCAGCGCCGCCGCGACCTGCACCGCGCCGTCGTCGAACGCCGGGGCGCCGAGCAGCACGACACCGGCCGGCCCGTCCCGGTGGAACAGCGGCACCGCGAACGCGACCGCCGCCGGCCCCAGGACCGCGGGCACCGAGTCGAGCACCGTCGGGGTGAGGACCGTACGCAAAGAGAGCCGGCGGCCGAGGCCGGTCGCCGCCCCGGCGACCTCGACCACCTCGGAGCCCACGACGAGGCATCCGGAATCGGCCGAGACCCGGGCGACCAGCGTCGCGAACAGCCGGCGCAACAGCAGGGCGGGATCGTGGATCGCGCTCAGCTCGGCCAGGCTCGACCGCAGCGTCTCGGCGAACGCCTGCTGCTGCCGCGCCGCCTGCACGGCCAGGTGCAGCTGGGCCGCCCGGGCGGTCTCCAGCGACACCGCGACGTGCCCGACCACCGCGGTCAGCACCTCGACGTCGTCGTCGGTGAAGATGCCGCGGGCGAGCCGGCTGTCGAGGTAGACGACGCCGACCGTGGTGCCCTTGAAGCGGACCGGCGCGACCAGGATGCTGCGCAGGCCGTGCACCACCGCGGAGCGGGAGCCGAGGGCCGCCCCCTGCTCGGTGCCGGTCAGCACCAGGGCCTCGCCGCTCTCGGCCACCCGGTCGACCAGGGTCGCGCCGTACGCGGTCTGCTGCTGCAGATCGGCGCCGCCGGCGCCCCGCCCGGCGTAGTGGACCGGCCGGCCCGCGTCGTCGAGGAGGAAGAACAGCGCGCGTTCGGCGCCGAGGATGCCCAGCATCTCGTCGAGGGCGACCCGGGCCAGTTCCTGCGGGTCGAGGATCCTCGCCGCCGCCGCCCCGACCTGCTGCAGGGCTTCGAGCCGCCGGTTGCGCCCGGCGTCGGCGCGCCGCTCGACGTTGGTGCGCCGGTTGGAGAGCCCGGTGTCGTCGACCGCGAACTCGGCCCGGATCTGCCGCCGGCGCTGCTCCCAGCCGTAGTTGGTGGCCAGCAGCAGGCCGTAGCGGGCCTGCCGCTCGGCCTCGTTGCCCAGCCCGAGCCCGCGGAACGCCCGGGCCCGGAACCGCGCCACCTCGAAGTGGATGATCGGCGCGTCGGTGCGGCGGGCGATCGGCTCGACCCGGTCGGCCCAGTCCAGCGCGGCCTGGAAGTCGCCGGTCAGCTGGGCCAGCGCGGCCTCGCCGATCAGGTACGCGGCGTCGAGCAGGGGCGAGGATTTGCGTACGCGTCGCAGATCCCGGACCGCGCGGCGGGCCGCCTCGATCGCCTCCGGCCGTTGTTCGTCGGTGGCCAGCCGCAGCTGGGCCATCCGGCCGTGGGACTGGAAGGCGTAGAACCACTTCATCTGGGTCATCAGCTCGCGCGGCTTGAGCCCGAGAGCGCGGAAGTCGGCGACCAGCGCCTCGAACGGCGCCCCTATCTCCCCCTGCTCGATCGCCGCGCAGGCGGCCGCGGTCAGCAGGTGGGCCCGGTGGGCCGGCGTCGCGCCGTCGCCGAGCGCGGCCAGCCCGGTCGCGGCCTCGGCGTGCTGCCCCTCGATCGCCGCGATCATCACGCCGAGCATGCTGAACGAGCTGCCGGCGGCCAGGCGGGGATCGGGCAGCCGGCGGAGTCCGCGCTCGTATTCGGCCCGCGCCTGAGCGGTGTAGCCGCGCAGCAGCAGCCGCAGTCCGACGGTCGCGTGCCCGGGGATCAGCTGGGCCGGCGCGAACCACCGCTCGTGCTTGGTGATCGTGTGTTCCCAGGCGCTTCCGTCGTCGTGCCCGCCGAAGAGCATGGCGCAGCCGCGCAGCCATTCCGCGTAGGCGGCCAGCGCCGGGTCGCCCAGCTGACCGGCGACCGCGGACGAGCGGTCGAGGCAACGCAGCGCGGTCCGGCGCAGCTTGATCATCGCCGCGAAGTAGCCGACCAGCGCATAGACCCGGACGTATTCGGGGCCCGGGCCGAGCCGGTTGACCGCGTAGAGCGCCCGCATCGCGAGCAGGCCGGCCTCGCGCAGGCGCAGACCCAGGCCGGCGGCATAGCCGCCGGCGTCAAGAATGGCGGCGAGGGCGGCGAGCTCATCGCGCCGGGCACCCTTGGCGGTTCCCCAGCCGATTTTCGTACGGCGTACGAGCGCACCGGCCGCGGCGATGCTCAACGTCGTGATCACCAGCAGCAACGGGTTGCCGGGCAGCGGGTGGCGCAGCTCGGCCAGGGCGGCACCGGTCGATTCCAGTGCGCTCTCGGTGTCCCAGAGGGTGTGCCGGAGCTCGATCCGGGTGGCCAGCAGGCGCGCCCGTTCGCGGTGGTCGGTTTCGGCGTCGAGGGCCCGGTCGAGCGTTTCGGCCGACTCCTGGTACCGGGCCGAACGCAGATAGGCGACGGCCAGCGGGTGCAGCACCTCGGTCGACGGGCCGGCGCCGAGCAGATAGCCGACCGCGTCGGCCGGGGCGCGGTCGTCGAGCGCCCTCAGGCCGGCCGCCAGCGCGCTCCGGTGCCGGTCGGCCTCCGGCGCCGCGCTACCGGCGCGCCGGTAGTGGCGGGCCACCGCGTAGACGTGATCGGCGTCGTTTAGGGCCGGCGGCAGCTCTTCGAGCGCGTGGGCCAGTGCGGCGTGCAGCTCGCGGAGGCGGGCGGCCGGGACCGCTTCGAGCAGGGTCTCGCGCAGCAGCGGGTGCATGAAGACGAACCAGCCGCCGGGCCGCGCCTCGACGACCCGCCGGTCGACCGCGGCCGCCACCGCGGCGACGACGTCATCGGCGCCGCTCCCCCCGGACCCGGTCAGCGTGTCGCAGCTGCTCACGACGCTGATCAGGGTGTCGGCGCCCTTGGCGGCCCCGATCAGGGTGTCGCTGCTCCTCGCGGCCCCGATCAGGGTTTCGATGCGGAAGCGGTCGCCGGCCACGGCGGCGGTCAGGAGGTGCTGGCACGTACCGTCGGGCAGCCGGGCGAGACGCGCCGAGAGCAGCTCGCGGACGTCGTCGGCCGCGGGCAGGGCATCCGCGCCGGCCACGTTCAGCATCCAGGTGCCCCACATCGGGGTGAGCAGGCCGGCGTCGATCAGCCGCAGCAGGTAGGCGACGACGGCGAACGGCGACCCGTCGGTGCGGGCCGAGACGTGGCCGGTCAGCTCCGCGGTGACCGAGGCACCCGGAAGACGGCCGGCGATCAGCTCGTCGACGGCGGCCCGGTCGAGCGGGCCGCACTCCACCACCTCGACCCGGGACCGGCCGGGCGAGCCGCCCCCGGCCACCTTCTCCGCCGCCCCGCCGAGCGAGCCGGCTTCCGCGACCTCATCCACGGCCCGGCCGGGCGAGCCGGCCTCATCCGCGGCCCGGCCGGGCGAGCCGGCCTCATCCGCGGCCCGGCCGGGCGATCCGGCCTCATCCGCGGCCCGGCCGGGCGAGCCGGTCTCCGTCCCGGCGAGCGGGTCGCCGTCGAGCGCCGTCAGCAGGACGAGCATCGGCACGGTGGGCAGGTCCGCGTCGAGGAGCGCGAGCACCTGCCGGCTTCCCGGGTCGAGCCGGCCGGCGTCGTCGAGCACGAGCAGCAGGCCGTCCGAGCGCCGGGCCAGCTCGGCCAGGAACACCGCGACCGCCGCGAACACGTGCTCGTCGCGTACCTCGCCGAGCGCGACCGCCGCGTCACCGAGCAGCTCGCCGAGCCTTGTCGAGAGCCGCCCGACCAGCGCCGGGCCGGCCGCCACCGCGGCCTCGCGGACCGCGTCGGCAACGACCGCGCGCCGCGCCCCGGGCAGGGCCGCGGCCCCCCGCAGGTAGCCGTCGACCGCCTCGCGCAGCGCGGCCAGTGGCAGCGGCTCGTCGGCCCGGCAGGTCGCCCACAACACCGCGCCGCCCGGACGATCGCCCGCGCGCGCCGGACCGCCCGGACGGTCGCCCGCGTACGCCGGGCCGGCGGCGAGCGCGGCCACCTCCTCGGCGAGGCGGGTGCGGCCCGAACCGGACGGGCCGCGGAGCACCGCCGTACCCCCGAAACCGCGACGGGCGGTCGCCCAGCGCGACCCCAGTCTTTCGATCTCGGCGGCGCGGCCGCCGATCGGCCCCCGGGCCGCCCCCGGTGGCCCCCCGGCCACGCCGCCCGGGCGGTGACCCCGGTCGGGGAGGGGGGGGGCGGGGGCCAGGGTGCGGGCGGCGGGGGCCGT